>JACUUP010000175.1 GCA_014859225.1 Candidatus Aerophobota bacterium | reverse complement strand
AAGGTTCGGCAACTGCGCCATGAGGAAAAACTACATAGGAATTGCAAAAAAATAAGAACAAAGGGAGCCAGCCACAGTTTTTAAGAGGTTTTTATGCGGTTTGGTCCCTTTTCTGTGTAACAAAAATACTTCATCTATTAAAGGGAAAATTGTAAGATGAGAGTTTTAGTTACTGGTGGAGCAGGGTATATTGGTAGCATAACTACAGAAGAGCTGCTGAAACAGGGGCAAAAAGTAGTAGTTTTTGATAGTCTTCAGCAAGGTCACAAAGACGCAGTTTTGCCAGAGGCAGTATTTGTGCAAGGTGATTTATCAGATAAAATCTCCTTAGAAAATGTGTTCCAAAGCTACAGTATAGATGCAGTAGTGCACCTGGCAGCAGAGACAGTAGTGGAGCACTCAATGACTGATCCTAAAAAATACTTCCATAACAATGTGATAAATGGAATAAACCTCCTTGATTCTATGTTGAAGTATAACGTGGAGAAAATTATCTTCTCTTCCTCAGCTGCAGTTTATGGAGAACCGGTTGAAACTCCCATTCAAGAAACCCATCCTCAAAATCCAGTAAACTCCTACGGCGAATCAAAACTTATGTTTGAAAAAATACTTGACTGGTATCACAGAGCTTATGGAGTGAAATACATATCTCTTCGTTACTTCAATGCTGCAGGTGCTTCAGAAAAACTGGGAGAGGAGCACCATCCAGAGACTCACCTCATTCCCCTTGTTCTAAAATGTGCGCTTAACTATAAAACCGAAAAGGAAGCCAACAAAAAGGTAAAAATCTTTGGGACAGAGTATCCCACAAACGATGGCACCTGTGTAAGAGACTATATTCACGTAGTAGATTTAGCTAAGGCGCATATTCTTGCTTTAGAGCAGATAGATGAGCTTGGTGCAAGAGTTTACAACCTTGGAAATGGTGATGGGTATTCAGTGCATGAAGTTATAGATACGGCAAAAAAGATAACGGGTGCAGATATTGAGGTTGTGTTTGCCTCTCCCAGGAGAGGTGACCCTGCAGTTCTTATAGCAAGCTCAAGTAGAATAAAAGAAGAGCTTGGCTGGAAGCCGGAACATAAAGACCTGGAATCAATTATCCAGAGTGCCTGGAGCTGGTATCTTAATCATCCTGAGAGATATAGCAGATAATAAAGACCTAAGGGAGAGTTTTAAATGAAGGCTTTAGTTACAGGTGGAGCAGGATTTATCGGGTCGCATACAATTGAGTTACTTCTTGAAAGAGGCTACAGAGTGAAAGTTCTTGATAATCTTACACAACCGGTTCATCAAAATGGGGAAAAGCCATCTTATCTTCCTTTAGATGTAGAGTTTATTCTGGGCGACGTCAGGGATAAAGATACTTTGAGTAAAGCTTTAAAAGATATTGATGTGGTATTTCATCTTGCTGCCTATCAAGACTATCTGCCAGATTTTAGCACATTCTTCCATGTAAATACGGTGAGCACGGCTCTTATTTACGAGCTTATCGTTACCCAGAATCTTCCTGTGCAAAAAGTTATTGTTGCTTCCTCGCAGGCAGTGTATGGTGAAGGAAAATACAGGTGCAGTCGATGTAGTGAAGATGGCCAAAAAATCTTTTATCCATCTCCAAGGTCATGTGAACAGCTTGAAAGAGGTGAATGGGATATCAGTTGTCCCATCTGCGACGATAAAATGGAACCTGTTCTCACCGCTGAAACAAAAGTTAATCCACACAATCAATACGCTATGTCCAAATATACCCAGGAGATGATAGCTCTAAACTTGGGCAAACGTTACGATATTCCAACAGTCTCTCTTCGCTATTCCATCACTCAAGGCTCTCGTCAGTCTTTCTTCAATGCCTACTCAGGCATCCTGCGCTCTTTTGTTATAAGGCTGCTCAATAACGAACCACCCATAGTCTATGAAGATGGAAAGCAGCTACGTGACTATATATGGGTAGGTGATGTTGCAAGAGCGAATCTTTTAGTTTTAGAAGATGATAGAGCCAATTTTGAGGTATTTAATATAGGCGGAGGAGAAAAAAATAGTCTAACTGTTTTAGAGTATGCTAGCCTTCTTATAAATAGGCTGGGCAAAGACATTGAGCCCGATATATCCGGTAGATTCAGATTTGGTGATACAAGGCACATTATCTCCGATATATCTAAGATTAAAAGACTTGAATGGAAGCCAACTCTTTCTGTAGAAGAGATTGCTGATGCCTACATAAGCTGGGTGAAGACACAAGGTGACCTAAGGGACTACTATGCTGAAGCGGAGAAGTTGATGGAAAAGATGAGCGTTATAAGGACTTGTCAATGAAAGCACATCTTTTAATGGCAGGCGGAGAGGAGGAATTTTCATGATTATCACGCAAACACCGCTCAGGATAAGTTTTGCCGGAGGAGGAACAGATTTTAGGGACTATTACAGAATAAATGGAGGGGCGGTTCTATCTACCACCATAGATAAATATATCTTCTGTATAGTGAAAAAAAGATTTGATAAGAAAATAAGGGTGGGCTATTCAATCACCGAAATGGTGGATAACTTAGATGAGCTCAAGCATGAACTTGCAAGGGAAGGTTTAAGAAAAACAAAAATAACGGAGGGAGTAGAGGTCTCTACCATGGCTGATATCCCTTCTGAGGGCTCTGGACTTGGTTCATCCAGCACGGTAACCGTGGGTCTTCTTAATGCCTTTTACACGTATCAAGGGATTCCCCAAACCGCAGAAACCCTGGCAAAAGAGGCTTCTGAAATAGAAATTGATATTTTGGAAAAGCCTATTGGAAAGCAGGACCAGTATGCAGCAGCCTGTGGAGGATTTAACGTCATAAAATTTTTACCTGATGAAAAAGTAGAAGTTGAACCTCTGACAGTTGATGAGAGCACAAAAAGAAAATTGGAGAGAAATCTCATGCTCTTTTACACAGGAATGATAAGAAAATCATCAGAGGTTTTATCCGAG
>JACUUP010000020.1 GCA_014859225.1 Candidatus Aerophobota bacterium | reverse complement strand
TTTTAAAGAATATTTAAGCGTAGGAGGATTTCCTGAATGGTTTGAAATAAAAAAACAGTTTGACACAAGGCTGCGTTGGTTTACAATGTTAATTGAAGATATTCCCAAGAAGGCAATCTATGAGGACATAGCAAGTCTTTTCGGGATAAGAAATGTAAAAATCCTTGAGCAAGTATTTGCTTTTATCGCTGCCCACCAGAGTAAATTGCTCTCCTACGAGACGATAAATGACGTTGTGAAACTTGACCGCTCAACCCTTATTAATTACATAGAGTTTCTTAAGTCTTCCTATCTTATAGCTGAGATCCTAAAGTTTGCGGGTATTAAAGAACAGATAAAAGCAAAAAAGAAATTTCTGGTTATAGACCAGGGTTTGAGAAACGCTATTCTTAAAGACTATGAGGTAAAAGAGGATAATCTGGGCTTCATATTTGAAAATGTTATTGGGATTGCTCTCTTTTTATTTTGTAAGAAAAACTATGCTAATCTCAACTATTGGAAACCAAACGATGAGGTTGATTTTGTTATCTCCGATAAAGAAATTATCCCGGTGGAGGCAAAATACAAAAAGCGGATACTGGAAAAAGATAAGGACAATTTGAAGAATTTCATGAGAAAATTTAGAAAAGATAAGGCATTTCTTATTACCAAAAATCTTTATGGTCAAGAAAGAATTGGCAAAAGCTTATTATACTTCATCCCGGCCGAGATATTCTTACTCTCTTTATAAAAAGCTATTTTAAAGATAAAGCTGAGGAAAAAATTTTATTCATGCGGTGATGTGGCGTACTCTTTTTCCAGTTTTCTGTAGTAGGCAGGGCTCTCTTTTGCGCTAAGGCGCATGATGGGGATGCCCCCCATTCCAACTTCCGTTCCCTGCAGGTTTGTCTTTCCTAAAATTTTCTTCTTCATCTTTCCCCTCGTTTTCTATTTTAAGGTTTCGCTATTATAGTAAACTTCACTGTTATGTCCAGCATCGTAATAGCTCCCACCTTTGACAACGGCAAGGAGCGGAGGTGTTTGACATTACTGCTAAAATTTATATATTATTAGGCAGTATGAAGAGCCGTTAGCTCAGTCGGTAGAGCATCGGCCTTTTAAGCCGAGGGTCGCAGGTTCAATCCCTGCACGGCTCACCACATGTCCCCATAGTCTAACGGATAGGACACCGGGTTTTCATCCCGGCGATGGGGGTTCGATTCCCCCTGGGGGCACCATTATTGCGGGGTTAGCTCAGTGGAAGAGCGCTTGCCTTACAAGCAAGAGGTCGTTGGTTCGAGCCCATCACCCCGCACCAGTTGTAAATTAAGTCTAAAAAATAAAGAGTTAAAACAGAGATGGATGAGGAGCAGATAAAACTGTTAGTTAAATTGCAGGATGTAGATGTAAGAATTGAAGAGGGTATAAAACAAAAAGAGGTTTTGACTTCTGAGCTTAAGCAGACAGAGGAAAAATTGAAAACGCTGCAGGATGATATTCTGAAAAAAAAAGAAGAGCTGAAAAATACTCGTAAAAATAAAATGGGAAAAGAACTTGAAGTTGAGGATGTTGATGAGAAATTGCAAAGACATGAAGATGAGAAATACAAAGTTAAGTCCAGGGATGAATTTGAAGCCTTAGAGAGGGAAATAGCTACTCTCAAGAAAAGCAAAGATAGGGAAGAGGATATCCTTCTTCAGTTAATGGAAAGAGAGGACGAACTTTTTAGATTAATACCTTCCTTAGAAAAGCAATTTCAGATAGATAGAGAGAGATTAACAAAAGAAAAAGAAAAATTAGAAAAAAGGTTAGTTAATCTGGAGAAAGATGAACAGAGCCTGACAAAAGAAAGAGAGAGTTTATCCTCCCGCATTAGTAAGGTTTATTATAGCCAGTATGAGCAGCTTCGCAGGGTTAAAAGTGGTCTTGCTGTAGCCATGGTTGAAAATGGAGTGTGTGGTGGATGTAATGTGACAGTCTCTCCATCTTTAGTTGGTCAGATGAGACGGGGTCAGATTGTTTACTGTGAAAGTTGCAGTAGAATCACATATTTAGGCAAAAAAGGTGGAAATTAGCTCCTTGAAGAGAGTATTGTGTTTGGATGTAGGTGATAGAAGCATTGGAGTGGCTGTTTCTGATTCCTCCCGAACCATAGCGCAGGGAATCTGTTCTATTAAATTCCTCTCCTCCTCAATCCAGGAAAAAGTTAATCGCATAAAAGAATTGGTTTTATCCAAGGAGGCAGGGATTATAGTTGTCGGGATGCCACTTGACCTTAAGGGAAGAGAGGGAAGACAGGCAGAAAAGGTGAGAGAGTTTGCAAAGCTGCTTGAAAAGAGCGTAAATATTCCCGTTATCTTTGCCGATGAGAGGTTTACCAGTTTAGCGGCAGAAAGATTTTTAAAAGAGGGAGGCTTGAGTATCCAGAAGAGGAAAAAATTAAAAGATAAAGTGGCAGCCACTATACTGCTTCAAAACTATCTTGATTTATTAAAAAAAGATAAAGTTAAAAAAGAATAGGTGGTATAATGAAGGACGGTTTTCTTAAAAAAACAGGGAAGCTGGCCTTGTTTTTTTTAATAATTCTAATAGTTTCCTATTTTTTTATACCTTCCTTTAGCAGAAAAAAAGTATTGATTAGGATACCTCCGGGTGTTACATCAACCCAGATCTCATACATACTAAAGGAAAACAAAATCATAACCAATCCTTATTTTTTCTCCCTGATGGTAAAAATCTTAAAATACGATACCAGTCTCAAGGCTGGGGTTTATGAATTTACCAGTCCCACCTTTTTTTCCGTGGTAGATAAACTGCTTAAAGGGAAGGTTAAAACTTACAGAGTAACTTTCCCTGAAGGACTTCCCAAATGGGAAGTGGCTAATCTTCTTGCTGAGAAGCAGATAGTGGATAGGCAAAATTTTCTCCAGCTCGTAGATAATGCGGAATATTTTTACCAGAGATTTCCCTGGCTTGATGCAAAAGATAGCCTGGAAGGATATCTATTTCCCGACACTTATGATTTTGTTTTGGAAGAGAATCCCGTTGGAGTAGTGGGTAAGTTTTTAACAAAATTTGAACAGACTATTCTTCCCTTATATCACAAAATGAGTAGAGATAATGCACTATCTTTGCATGAGCTCATCATTCTCGCATCCATTATTGAAAAAGAGGCTGTGGTGAGTTTTGAGAGACCAATGATAGCAGGAGTTTTTTATAACAGGCTAAATAGAGGAATGAGGCTCAGAGCTGACCCTACTGTTAAATATGCTCTGGGTAGTTTTAATGTGAGGTTAGATACACAGATGCTTATTTATCCTTCTCCTTATAATACCTATATTTATTCAGGTCTTCCTCCTGGCCCTATATGTAGTCCGGGGGTAGATAGCATTAAGGCAGCTTTAGAGCCGGCGCAGGTTAATTATCTTTATTTTGTGTCCAGGAAGGATGGGACACACGAGTTCAGCACAACATACCAGGAACATTTACAAGCAATTGAAAAATATCAACTGGGATATCAGGGGGGATAAAAAGGAATGGCTATGATAAACGCACCAAAAGGGGTGGAGGATATACTTTTCCCCAGAGCCTCTTATTATGAGGAAATTGAGAAAAAGGCGGGCAATTTTTTTTCCTTGTATGGATATAAAAAGATAATGGTGCCTACTTTTGAGAAAACAGAGCTTTTTCTGCGCAGCGTGGGTCAGGAGACTGATGTGGGGAAACAGATGTACACGTTCAAAGATAAAGGGGGAAGAAGCATTTCTTTAAGACCTGAAGGCACTGCCGGGATTGTTAGAGCTTACGTGGAACACAAAATTTATGCTAAAGAAAAAAATTGGAAGGTTTATTATGCAGGTCCCATGTTTAGATACGAAAGACCTCAAGCAGGTCGCTTGCGGGAGTTTTATCAGATTGGTGTTGAATGTTTTGGTGAGGAGAGCCCCTGGCTTGATGTAGAAATTATTGAGATGGCACACGATTTCTTGAAAGGGATGGGTCTTGACAATATACAGGTTCAAGTTAACAGTATCGGCTGCAAAAAATGCAGGTATAAATATATAGAGGAGTTGAAGGTCTATCTGGGAAAATATTTAGATGTGCTTTGTTCAACTTGCAGGAGGCGTTTTCGCTACAATCCACTGCGCATTTTAGATTGCAAGAGTGCTACCTGCAGGGCTGTTTTAGAGAAAGCCCCCAGGATACAAGATTTCACCTGTTCATCCTGCCAGGAACATTTTGATAAGGTAACAGGGGGCCTTTGCAGGTTAAAGATTGCTCATACAATAAATCCTTACCTTGTGAGGGGTCTTGATTATTACACCCGCACTATTTTTGAGATTATATCTTCTTATCTTGGCTCCCAGGACGCTGTATGTGCCGGGGGAAGATACGATAATTTAGTAGAACAATTAGGAGGTCCCCCCACTCCTGCTACTGGTTTTGCCATTGGTGTGGAACGCCTACTTTTTAGCCTGGAAAAAGCTGGAGTAGATTTATCAAAGCCTGCGCCTCAAGGTGTTTTTATGGCTACAATTGGGGAGAAAAGTGTAGAGGAAGCAATACAGGTTGCCAGCATCATCCGCTCCCAGGGTATTGCGGTAAAAATCAATCTTACCAATAAGGGTCTTTCATCTCAGCTAAAACAGGCTAACAGGGAAAATTTTTCCTGGGTATTGATAATTGGAGAAGGGGAAATAAGAAAAGGAAAATTCATCCTTAAAAATATGCACTCAGGGATGCAGCAGGAAATAGAAACTGAAGAATTTGAGGTATTTAGCAATTTTTTGAAAGGTGATGCAAGCTCATGACGAAAAGAAACTGCTTTTGTGGAAGACTGAACAGAAAGGATGCAGGCTCTAAAGTTATTGTTGCCGGCTGGATTAAAAAAAGAAGAGACCACGGAAATCTTATATTTGTAGATCTTGGAGATAGATCGGGAGTTGTACAGCTCGCCTTTGATCCCCGGGTGGCAAAAGATACCCATTCTATAGCTCACAGCTTAAGAGAAGGATGGGTGATTATGGCAGGGGGAAAAGTTTTACTTCGTCCTGCTGACTCGGTAAATCCTAAAATATCAACAGGGGAGATTGAAATTCAGGTGGAAAAAGTTGATGTATTGAACAGTTCCCTACCTCTTCCCTTTAGCACAGATGATGAGGTTGAGCTAAATGAGGAGGTAAGGCTTAAATATCGCTACATTGACCTTAGACGCCCCGTGATGCAGAGAAATATGCAACTTCGTTATGAGGTGACCAAAGCTGTTCGTGAGTTTCTGGACAGGCAGGGGTTTATAGAAATAGAAACTCCTTTTTTGACAAAAAGCACCCCCGAAGGGGCTCGGGACTATCTTGTCCCCTCTCGTTTGAATCCAGGTGAGTTTTATGCTCTTCCTCAATCACCTCAACTTTTTAAACAGATAATTATGATAGCTGGATTTGAGAGATACTTTCAAATTGTTAAATGTTTCCGGGATGAGGACCTTCGTGCTGACCGTCAACCAGAACACACTCAAATTGATATTGAGCTTTCCTTTATAGATGAGCAGGATATATTTAAACTAATAGAGGGAATGTTAAAGCATGTCTTTGAAAAGACAAAAGGCATTACTATTCCCACTCCTTTTTTTAGTTTAAGCTACGAGGAGGCAATGGAGCGATATGGGTCTGATAAGCCGGATACACGTTTTGATATGGAACTTAAAGAACTTTCCTTCTTAGGGAAAGAAGGTAGCTTCAGCTCCTTTCAAGAGATTGTTAAAAATGGGGGATGTGTAAAGGGAATAACTTTGCCGGGACCGGTTAATCTTTCTCGCAGGGAGCTGGATGAATTAAAACTCTGGGCTACCAATCGTGGGGCCCCAGATTTAGCCTGGGTTATTTTCGCAGAGAAGGTAAAATCACCCTTAGCTAAATTTTATGACTCATCTACGCTGGATAAAATGGCACAGGCCTCAGGGGCTAAGAAAGGAGATGTTCTTTTTATGGTTGCCGGCAGCAAAGATACTGTTTGCAAGGCTCTGGGACAGCTTCGCATCTTTCTTGCCAGAAAATTTAATTTTATCCCTGAGGAGAAATTCAATTTTGTCTGGATAGTAGATTTTCCTTTATTTGAGAGGAATGAGACAGGTAGACTTATCTCTGTTCACCACCCCTTCACAAGTCCCTGCGAGGAGAATATTCCAATTCTGGAAACTAATCCAGATGAGGTAACATCAAGAGCCTACGATATTGTTCTTAATGGACAGGAGATTGGGGGAGGGAGTATAAGAATACATAAAAAAGAGCTGCAGGAAAAAATATTTAAGCTGCTTGGTATGGATGAGGTGAGGGCTCGGGAAAAATTTGGCTTTTTGTTAGATGCTCTTTCTCTGGGGGCCCCTCCTCATGGTGGAATCGCCATGGGTCTTGATCGTCTGGTGATGATATTAGCTGGAGAAAAGTCTATCCGGGAAGTAATTCCCTTTCCTAAGACCCAAAAAGCTGTATGTCTTATGACACAGGCTCCTTCACCGGTTGAGGAGGAGCAGCTAAGAGAGCTTCATATTGAAATCAGGGAAGATTAATTTTCCCTGCCTTGTGCCTCCCCTTTGACATTCACCTTTATTCATTATTATACATTAAGAAAACAAAAAACTATGAAAAGCTATATACAAGTTGCTTTTAATCTGCCTACAGAAAAATTTTTCTGGTACAGATTATCTTCTGATTTTAAGGAAAAGCCTGAGATAGGTCAAAGAGTAGTCGTTCCTCTGGGAAAAAAAGAAAAGGTAGGTTTTGTGGTAAACGTATCTTCCAAAAAACCTGAGGGAAAGTTGAAAGAGATGATTGGTTTTTTTGACAGATTTTCTCCTTTTAGTAGCTCTCTTTTTCAGCTTGCCAGCTGGATAACTGATTATTACGGTTGTTCCCTGGGCCAGGCGCTACACTCAGTTTTTCCCCACCCTTTCCCCTATGAGGAAAAGATTGATTTTAGTCTTTCTCACCCACAGGAAAACTCCACCCTCAAAAAAGAGGTCTATCTTATTAATCCGGGAGAGCAAAAAATAGAACTTTTTCTATCCTGGATAAGGGAAAATAAAAAAATTAACAAGCAGGTTTTAATTCTGGTGCCAGAGATAAGTTTAACTTGCGCATTTGAAGAGAAAATAGAAAAATGGGGGGTAAAAAGTGTTATTTTTCACAGTAAACTCCCCCCCAGGGAAAGGTATCGTCGCTGGCTGGCTATGAAAAAAGGCGAGGTAGATGTGGTTGTTGGGACAAGATCGGTGGTTTTTTCCCCTCTTCCCAATATTGGTTTAACTTTGATTGATGAGGAACAGAGTATAGATTATAAGCAAAAAGAAACTCCTAAGTACGGTGTTCGTGAGGTAGCTACAAAGAGAGGAGAAATTGAAAATTTTCCCGTATACCTGGTGAGCGGCTCTCCCTCTCTTGACTCCTGGTATAAGGCACAAAAGGGGGTATACAGGTTATTTAACATACCAGAAAAGGAAAAAACCTCCTCTCATCTAACAACAGATATGCATCGCCCCTCATCCTTTTTTATAGTTGATGTTAAAAAGGAAAAAAAGAAAAATAGAATTTTCTCCTCCCTTCTTCAGGAAAAAATAAAAGAGGCTCTTGAAAGAGGATTTCCCGTATTAGTTTTTGTTCCACGCAGAGGCTATGCAAATTTTCTTTTATGCAGCGATTGTGGAGAAGTTATACGATGTCCCAACTGCAACATAAGCCTTAGCTTTCATCTTAAGAAAGAGATGCTCTGTCACTGGTGTGGCTTTCAAAAAGAGGCTCCCTTGACTTGTCCTTTTTGTGAGGGGATAAGTGTAAGAAAAATAGGCTGGGGAACCCAGCGGGTGGAACTTGAGGCAAAAAAAATATTTCCCGCAGCGAGAGTGGAAAGATTTGACCTTGACGTGTTTAAGTTGTCCCCCCATCTTATTTCTCAAAGGATAAAGAACAAAGAAGTTGATATTCTGGTGGGAACACAACTTTTAATAAAAGAGGAGATAATTTCAATGGTTAATGTTGTGGGAGTTATACTTCTGGATGTCCTTTTAAATGTGCCTGATTTTAGAGCAACTGAGCGCACCTTTCATCTTCTAAATAAAATCCGCCACAGTCAGAAGAAGGGAAGTTTTCTCATAGTTCAAACTTACAATCCAACTTACTATGTTTTAAATAAAGAGGGTGAAGAATTTTATTCAGAAGAGCTCAAAATCAGAGAAACTCTTGGATATCCCCCTTTTCAAAGATGGATACGCATACTTTTTGAGGGCAGGACAAAAAACAAAGTTAAAGATAAATGTGAAAAAATAGCGGAAGAACTTGAGAAAAAAAATCTGGATTTTTTAGGTCCTTCTCCCTGTCCTTTTCTCCAAATAAAGGGGCAGTACCGTTACCATATCATACTGAGAGATGATGGCACAAAGACAAAGTTTTTAGAAGAGAGTATAAAAAAAGCAATACCCCGGACAATGAGAGGTTCGGTTAAGTTGGGGATTGATGTTGACCCTTTAATTATAACGTAGATAATTTTAATCGGGAGGATTTAAATGCAGGGTGATGAGATAAGAGCTAAATTCTTAAAATTTTTTAAGAACAAAGGGCATCTTGTGCAACCATCTGCCCCTCTTGCAACAGAGGAGGAAGGACTTCTTTTTACCATAGCAGGTATGGTTCCCTTTAAGGCATTTTTCCTGGGAGAAAAAAACCCACCCGCATCTCGTATCACTTCCTGTCAGCTGTGTTTTCGCACCAATGATCTGGAAAAAGTGGGAGAAACCTCTTACCATCACACCTTCTTTGAAATGCTGGGTAACTTCTCCTTCGGAGATTATTTTAAGGATGAGGCTTGCAAGTGGGCTCTGGAGCTTGTTGCAGGAGAGTTTGATATAGCACAGAATAGGTTATGGGTAACTATATTTAAAGAAGATGAACAAACAGCTTCTATATGGAAAAAGTTAGGTTTTCCTGCATCAAAGATAGTGAGAAAAGGTGAGGAAGATAATTTTTGGTCAGCAGCAGAAGTTGGTCCCTGTGGTCCTGATACAGAGATTTTTTTTGACCGGGGAGAGAAAATGGGTTGTCTTAATGGATGTGAGCCCGGGTGTAATAAGTGTTCAAGATGGGTGGAGATATGGAATCTTGTATTCATCCAGTATAACCGGGACTTATCAGGCAAACTTTCCCCCTTACCTGATAAAAATGTAGATACAGGAATGGGACTTGAAAGGATGGCTACAGTTCTTCAGGGGGTAGTTGATGATTATCACACTGACCTTTTTCTTCCTCTTTACAGTTGGGTGGAAGAAATTTCTCCTGCATCTGTCTGCGATAAAAAGGCTTTAAGGGTGATAAGTGATCACCTGCGCGGGCTTGTCTTTTTATTAGGGGAAGGAATTTTACCTTCAAATGCGGGTAGGGGATATGTTGTCAGAAGAGTTTTGCGTAGAGCTTCTCGCTACGGAAGAAGACTGGGATTAAATGAGCCGTTTCTTTATCAAGGGGTGTTGATAGTTAATCAAATGATGGGAAAGTCTTATCCTGAAATTGAAAAAAAACAAAATAAGTGCCAGGAGATAATAAAAAGAGAAGAGGAGAGCTTTCAAATTACTCTTTCCAGGGGATTATCTATCCTGGAGGATGAGATTAGAGACTTAAAAAGTTCTGGCAAGAAAATTTTATCTGGAGATACTGCTTTCCGGATGTATGATACTTACGGGTTTCCTCTGGAGCTTACGCAGGAGATAGCTTTTGAAGCCGGATTAAAGTTAGATGAGGAAGGTTTTACACGCTGCATGGAAGAGCAAAGAAGAAAAGCGCGGCTAAGTTTTGTTAAAGGAATATACGAGGAATATGACCCTTCCTTAATCAGGGAAATAGAGAAAAGCTCATGCGGGGGAAAGGGAGCTATATTTGCAGGTTATGAAAAAGTTAGCCTGAAAGGGATTATCCTTGCTATAATTAAAAATAAAAAAATACACGAGCAGATAGAAGAAGGCGAAGAAGGAGAACTGGTAGTTTCCAGGACACCCTTTTACCCTGAAGGTGGTGGTCAAATATCAGATACAGGAGAAATAGTGGGTGCTAAAGCAAAAGGTAGGGTGCTTTATGTCCAGAGGAGGGGAGATGTTATCTTGCATCATATAAAGGTTCTTCAAGGTGAATTTAAGAGAAAAGATGAGGTAAAAATGCAGGTTGATGAGGAAAAAAGACTATCTATTGCCCGTTCCCACACCTCTACCCATCTTCTGCATGCAGCCCTGCGTAGTATTCTAAGAGAAGATGTGAAACAGAGCGGTTCTTTAGTAGATGAGGAGAGGTTGCGCTTTGATTTTACTTACCCTTCGCCCGTGGAAAAAAAAGCTTTAAAAGACATTTGCCTTTTGGTTAATAGAAAGATAAGAGAAGATTTAACTGTTGAAATTTACGAGATGAGTCTTGAGGAAGCACATACCCTGGGGGCAATTGCACTTTTTGAGGAAAAGTACAAAGAGAAGGTTAGGGTGGTAAAGGTGGATGATTTTAGTATGGAGGTGTGTGGAGGAACCCATCTTCTTAGAAGTGGTCAGATAGGGCTATTCCAGATTGTATCCGAGAGTGGGGTTGCCGCGGGAATTCGCAGGATTGAAGCCTTCTGTGGAGAGAAAGCTTTTTTGTGGTTGCAGGAGAAAAGCGATAAATTGGAAAATATAACAGAGGTCATCTCTGTTTCAGAGGATGAAATTATTGATAAGCTCAAAGAAAAAGATAAACATATTGCTGATTTAAAGAATAAACTGGATAAGATACAGGAGGGTTTTTTAGAAAATAGGATTCAGGAAATAGCATCCCAGGCACAAAATATTGAAGGGATTAAAGTGTGTGCGGGAATCGTTCAGGATATCTCATCTAAAGCTTTGCGCCAGGCTGCCGAGAGGCTAAAAGATAAGTTAGGGGAAGCTGTGGTTGCGCTTGCCTCCTCAGATGAGAAAAAAGCCTTCATAGTTGTTGCTTCTAAGCGAAAAGACCTGCCAGCAGATAAATTGATAAAAGAACTCTCTTCTTTAACGGGAGGAAGCGGAGGGGGAAGATGGGATTTTGCTCAGGGAGGAACCTCTCATCCTGAGAAACTCAATGAGGCATTTAAAAGCCTGGCAGAAATTGTCAGGAAGATGATTGGGAAGAGCTAAGATTGTAAACACTCTGGGTCAAATAAGTTAGAAGAGCTGCTATGAGCAGAAAGGTAAGGAAAGCTTTATTTACTTCAGGGATAGCATTTCTCATAGTTTTTGCCACGTTGTATCTTCCTTTCACCTGGTATCAGCTCACCGAAGGAAAATCCTCAAAAATTTGACCTATTATTGCGGTAGAATATAATATTACAAAGATATGGAACGAATTAAAAGTCCTTTAGATTTTGGGGGAAAATGACAACAAAAAGTTGCAATTTGAGGTTTCACCTAAATGGTGCATAAACAAAGTACTTCGGTTATTTTAAGTTAGATGAAATTGCCAACTTAATGGAGAGGTAAGATAATGGTGGACATTGATATTAATATCTTGAATAGTTTAGTTGACCAATTTGTAGCAGGCAAGGTGAGTATTGTTGTTGGTTCCGGAGCCTCCGATTATAATAGATTTGGAGTGCCGGTACTAAAACAAAAATTGCTCGAGAACCTAAAATTAGAGCAGGGAGGACAAAAGCAACTCCGAGTCAACACACTTTCTCATATAAACAAGGAACCTTCCGAATGCAGTTTAGAAGAACTACTATCAATTTATAGTAAAATTTATAACAAACCTATCGACCTTTTTTTAATACAGCAAGGAATTAGACCGAAATCGGAAATTAGTGTAATCCCCCCTTTGGGCTATGAAATCATTTCACACTTTATTAGCCATAGATTAGTTGACAATGTGATTTCTTTCAACTTTGATGAGTGTTTGGAAGTTTCTCTCGATGATGAAATAGGCGAAGATAGCTATGAATGGGTAAGAAGCAAGAGCATTTTCCAGAAAGTAGCTGAAGAAATTGAATTTAGAAAAGGTGCATTACCTCGAAAGCCATTGCTGATCAAACCCCATGGAACAATAAGTTATCCTGCTACTATCAGACCTACATTTGAAACTGTCCAGCAATTTGAAAAAGAAAAACAAGATCTTTTAGAGAAAATCTTTAACGACTCTGCTGCTTTACTAATCATAGGTTTTAGCTGTCCTGATCCTGACTTTCAAAAGGTACTAAAAAAGTTGGTATTAACTGAAGGCAGGAAAATATTTTGGGTGGATACTAATAAAGATTTCCCAAGCAATAATGACATGTTCAAATTTGCTAAAAGCATTCTAAAAAATAATTGTATATTTGTTAGTGCTAACGCTGATAACTTTTTAGTTAAACTCGCGGATTATCTCCATAAGAAGCATAAGGAACGTTATCCTACAATCACGCGACATAAGTTCAGGAACCATTTTGGCCAATGGGGTGCCTTGGATTCAATCGAGAATTTGTTAAAACTTGAGACAATAATATATGCTATCAAAACAAGGGGCATGTTTAGCTTAGAGGGACTTCTTATGTGTAAAAGGATAGATAACTATTGCAAAAAAATGCCTCAATTTACTATAAAGAACATTTTTGAAGAAATTGTAAATACAGGCATCTTAAAGAAAAATGAAAACATAACATCTGCCGAAGCATACTATATTCCGATTTTCAATTCTTGTAGAACAATTGCTAGTGAAGTCCTTCGCATGTTCTCGATTTTAAATGGAAATGATGAAAAGGAACAATTATTATTAGGACTCACCGAAGAGCTGATGCGGGATTTTGATTTTGACTTTGGCAGAATAGATAATTATTTGTACCTTAAATTTTATGAATCAAAGATTATCAAAGACTTCCACGAATTATATCAAGATACCCGACGTACCATTTTATCTGCCCAGGAGGAAATTAGGATCTTGCTCAAGTTTGTTGCAACTTTTTTCTTGTGCTCTTTTATCTATGAAGGTTTGTGATAAACATTTGTGTTTTAGTTCAAGTTCTACATAAATACCTGCTCTGTGATTCATATAGGCTTTTAGAACAAAATAGCTTGATTCCTTATATAGAGTAAATCTGCTATCTCTTTTAAGAGAGCGAGAACGCAGAAAATAAAATCATTTTAATCTATATTTGGGCTATATTTTGCAACAAACTTGAGCAAGTTTCGGAAATTAACGTTATCACAGAAACAGGCGAATGGATTTTACGCGATGAATTCAAACAAGTTTTTGAAGACATTAAGAAAAAGGGAATTAAAATCAATATGATTCTTGCTGAAGTGGGACCTGAAGATGATAGTCATAGTAAGGTCCAAAAAGAAAAACATAAAGAACTCAAGAAATTTTTCTCAGCCAATTCCTTAGTTGTAAAATACTTACCATGGGATGAACATAGCGTTCATATGACTATAGATGAGGAAGGAAGCGGTATTTACTTTCATCGTAAATATAAATCACCTATTTTTACCCCTATTTTAGTAAGTAGAGGAAACAAAAAAGATTGCGAAATCCTTAAGGCCGAATTTAAGCTGTTTAATCAAAAGGCTCGTGAAGAGTCTTAACAAGATATATGGGGAGTTGGCAACTTCATCTAACACGATGTTTGTGGGAAGCTACGCTTCCCCAAATCCGTCTTCGGCGGACTTCACAAACACCGAAAACGTTATATGAAATGGGGGTAAAAGGATAAATGATGCAAAAGAAACCGAAGCTTTATTTGGAGTGTTCAGTTATAAACATGTATTTTCAGAAAGAGGCTCCTTATTTAAGGGATTTGACCCGGCAATTTTGGAGAGATATTTTACCTCATTTTGATGTTTACGTCTCAGAAGTGATTCTTGATGAAATCAGAGTAACAGTGGAAGTGAATCTACGAAAAGCATTGGAGAACCTGATGAAAGATTTTGAGGTTCTGGAGGTGACGGAAGAAGTTATTAAATTGGCAGATATGTATTTATCTCACAGGCGCTTACCTCGTGGTGATGCTCTTCATCTTGCTTCGGCGAGCATTGGAGAGATGGATTTTTTGGTTACATGGAACCTCAGACATCTTTATAAGCGTGGAACACAAGAAATGATACGTGAGGTTAATGCAAGGTTAAGGATTCCTATTCCTACAATTGTAACACCCGAAGATTTCTTCGGGGAGGAGGTGTAAAAATGCCAAGGAAAGAGGTTGGTAAGAAGGAAAAAGAAGAAATACGTAAGAGGGTAAAACGGGAATTTCCGGGAAGCAAAGTCTTACAGGACATTCACTACTATCGCTATGTGAAAGAGATAGAATGGCACACGATGACACCTTCCGAGATTGTAGAGGATATAAAGAGGGGGGCGGATGAGCTCAAAAAGGAGATGAAAGCGTCCACGATAGGATGAAACCGCCACTTCATATAATTTAAGTTGTCTGAAATGCAAAGCTACCTTAGCTGTCTGAGATTGAGTTATCATCTGTTTGATAAGTAGGTCCAAAATTTTACCTCGGTGAATAATTTCCTCAGAGTAGATAAACCTATTTTCCTGTTTTGTCCGCTTCATAATTTCTCCTTTAAGATTTTTTTGCCATTATAGCTCTTAAAGGGTAAAGCGGACACAATCGCTTTTACGTAACAGAAAATTAAGGAAAGCTTTATTTACTTCAGGGATAGCATTTCTCATAGTTTTTGCCACGTTGTATCTTCCTTTCACCTGGTATCAGCTCACCGAAGGAAAATCCTCAAAAATTTGACCTATTATTGCGGTAGAATATAATATTACAAAGGCAGGAAGTATAAGTTATTTTAATGAAATTGTTGGTCTTTGCAGAACCAATGTTATTATGAAGGAGGCAGTAATAATGAGACTGGAAGAAGCAAAAACTAAATACCAGGGCGAGTGGATTGCCTTTCGTGCCTTTGACGAAAGTGATAATCCAGAAGGAAAAACAATCCTTCACCACAAAGATCGACGAATCTTTGATAAAGAATTAGTTAAGCGTGGGCTTAATGATGTCTATATCACCTTTGCCGGTCCCCCAGTTCCTGAAGGCTATGCAGTAATGTTTTGAGTGAGAACTCCTCATGAGATTGCCTATCAGTATCCCGATTGTAGTGAGGAATATCAAGATTGCTGGCCCGAAAGGCTCTATCAGAGAAAGAGGTAAAGAATGGAACAAAGAGATTATGAAATAGCTAAAGAACTGAAAGATAGGCTTTCTAAAGTTGTTCAGTTGATAGACTTTCGGATTTTTGGTTCAAGAGCACGTGGCGATGGCGATGAATACTCGGATATGGATATTTTCCTTGAGGTTAAATCGCTTAATAAAGAGTTAAAGGAAAAAATTTTAAATACAGTATGGGAAGTTGGTTTTGAACATTTTATCTTTATCTCCCCCCTGATTTTTACGAAGGATGAAATCGAAAAATCACCATTGAAAGTATCTCCAATAGTAAAAAATATTGTAACAGAGGGGGTGAGGATATGACAGATAAAGAGGCTCTTTTTACATACAGGCTAAATCAGGCAGAAGAAACCCTTTCTGATGCTAAGAAGATGTTGGAGGAGAATATTAGCCCAAGGTCTATAATAAACAGAGCATACTATTCTATGTTTTATGCGGTTTTATCTCTTTTCGTAAAAACTGATATAACTCTAAAGACCTCTAAACATATAAGTGTCATTTCTGTATTCGACAAAGAGTTTGTGCATACGGGAAGGATTGATAAGCATTACTCCAAAATATTGCACAAGATATTTGGGATAAGGCAGGAAGGCGACTATAAAGAATTAGTAAAATTATCTTTTGAAGATGCTTCTGAGTCTGTTAAACTTGCAGAGGAATTTCTCAAAGAAATAAAAAAGAATCTATAGAACAGCATGGAGCGATTTTATTTATGCCCGCAACGGCAGATAACAGCGGATAAAAGGCTACGGTGCTACGCCCAAATTGTCTCCTGATCCTGTCAGGAGCAGGCCTCGGCAACTTCTTTTATGCCGAAAACGTTAATAAATTATTAGAGAACCTCTCATCCTGAGAAACTCAATGAGGCATTTAAAAGCCTGGCAGAAATTGTCAGGAAGATGATTGGAGAGTAACTTTGGTTCAATTAAAGTGAGGTGAGTTTATGAAAACATTAAGTTACAGAATTATGCTAAAAAAAGAACCTGAGGGTGGCTATACAGTGATAGTTCCCTCTCTTCCCGGATGTGTTACATACGGGGATACAGTGGAAGAAGCCATAAGAATGGCAAAGGTAGCTATTGAGTTATATGTAGAGAGTTTAAAGGAACACGGTGAAGAAATACCAACAGACGAAGAGACTCTGGAGTATACTCTAATGGTAGAGACTTATGTCTAAGGTTCCTTCTCTCACTCCACAAAAAATTATCAGCATAATTAAAGTAAAAGGATTTTTATTAGATAGGACCAAAGGAAGTCATCACATTTACTATCACCCGGAGACTAAAAGAAGAGTTATAGTTCCTCTTCATAAGAAAGATTTACCCAAGGGGACGTTATTTGAAATTTTAAAGCAGGCAGGTATAAACAGGAAAGAGTTAGAAGAGCTACTATGAGCAGAAACTTAAGGAAAGCTTTATTTACTTCAGGGATAGTATTTCTAATAGTTTTTGCTACTTTATACCTTCCCTTCACCCAGTATCAGCTCACTAAAATCTTAACTGTAGAGGAGGATATTTATCCTGCCCGAGCGATTGTTGTGCTTGGAGGTGGATTAAGCCCTGATGGGAGCCTGGGGAAAAGCACACAGGAGAGGCTAAATTATGCAGTTCATCTTTTTAAATTAGGTTTTGCAGAATATCTAATCTTGAGTGGAGGAGATAGGGAAGATGATAAAATGGAAGCTGACCAGATGTATGAGATGGTTTTAAGTAAAGGTATTGCTTCTTGGACAATATTGAAAGAGCCTTACTCTTTAAATACTTACGAAAATGCTTTATATGTTGAAGAGATTCTTTCGCATTACCGCATTGAGGGGGAGATAATTTTAGTAACCTCTCCTTACCATATGAGAAGAGCCCTTCTTTGTTTTAAGCAAAAGGGAATTGAAGTTTTGCCTGCACCCGTGAAAAATAGCGAAATCTACACCTATGGAGCCTACCAGAGTTTTAGAAATTTAAGGCTACTTGTGCGTGAGATTTTAGCCTTTGTCTGGTATGGGTATCGTGGCTGGATTTGATAACGGGAGGAAAGTGCGAAGTCACTTTATCGATTTCAATCTTCGCATATCTTTTTCTGTAACGCTGATATTAACTCATCGCAAGTAATGCTCTTTAATTGATTCCAGATGTGCGGTGGGAATTTGATCATACAGCTAATGCTAATTCTTCAATACTGGATTTTCTCTTGTGGTGGAAAGATGAAAGTCTTGGCTTCCCTGTTTCTATACCGATAGGGATAGGCTTGCCATCTTCAACGAGAGATTGCAGGTGAAGAAGGGCAGCTTCTTTGGCATTCTTGATAGCTTCTTCCACTGTTTTACCAGGTACATGGAGACCCTTTAGGGCAGGACAATAAGCATGGAATTCATCAACGTCTGGCTCAACAATGATTTGCAGTCTAAACCTGATAGAACGACCATTATTAGCAACCAATTTTCCCTCCTTTTTTCTTTCTGGTGTAATTTTACTCCTCCACCCCCTCTTGTCAAGTTATCTTGTCTATCCCTTTAGTCATCGGCATCTCAAGAATCTCTTTTCGGATTCATACTAAAACCCTATAGCTTTTTGCCCATTCTGTTCAGGAGGCCTCTCCTTTATTAAAGTGTCATTATTACAACTTGGACACTTTTGGGGTTTCCTAAAATATTCATCTAGCGGCTTTCCTTGAGGAAGGTCAATACTCCTACACTTCTTACAATTAGTGCAATATGCCTCTCTATACGGATATGTTTCTCCCGCCAAATCAGTCACCCTTTTTCTATTATGTCGTTTATTTCATTCTTTTGGTAATTGCATTCCTCGCTTGTGCATTTCTGAAAGAATAGCTGCCTTACGTGTTCTTAAATGCTTTAGTTGATGAACTTGAATGTAGGTGTAAAATTCGGTCAGTCAATCTGATATTTTGTATTCAATGGACAAAATTTAGGCAAGAATCTTGGATACTTCTTCCCTTTCCTTTTTAGAAGCATATTT
>JACUUP010000019.1 GCA_014859225.1 Candidatus Aerophobota bacterium | reverse complement strand
GGAAAATCAATTACCTTCGCGGCTAAAATAGCGCTGTATTCACCCAGGCTATGTCCAGCAACTGCTTGAGGAGTAATTCCTCTTTCTTTTATCAATCTGGTTAAAATCCAGTTTATGGTAAGAAGCGCCGGTTGCAAATGAGAAGTCCTGTTAAGCTCTTTTTCCTCTCCTTCTATGCAAAGTTTCCTCAAGTCAAAACCAAGAATTTGATTTGCCTCGTTAAATACATCTTTTGCAGGTGGATGAAGCTCAAGTAAGTCTTTACCCATACCCAATTTCTGAGAACCTTGCCCCGGGTATAAAAAGGCGATTTTTCTCATGTTAGCGCAATAACCCTGTCATCTTGAAATAAATGGTATCTGTCCCTATTTTTTTATGCTAACGCAATAACCTTATCATTCTTATCCGATTTTATAATCCTGCATCCTGCAGTAATTCTTCTTGTCTGGCGTATATTTTTTGCCCAGAGTCTTATGCTTTTCCCCTTTTGGGTTATTATTATGATTTCATCATCTTTTTTCACTTTTTTAGTAGCTACAACTTCACCTCTTTCAGGATGAAGCTTAATATTTTTAACTCCCCTTCCTCCTCGTCTTATTTTACGATAACTAGATAAGGGAGTGCGTTTGCCGTAGCCTTTCGTAGTTATGGTGAAAAGGTCTGCCTCGTCCTCAACCAGAACCGCATCTACAACTTCATCATCTGTAGATAAACGCATTCCTTTTACTCCTGTTGATGCTCTTCCCATAGGACGGACATCTTTTTCTGAGAATTTGATACTCATTCCTTTTTTGGTGGACAGGATTAAATCATCCTCGCCTGAACTAAGAAGCACCTTGACAAGCTCATCTTTTTCCTTTAGCTTTATGGCTATTATGCCTGTCCGCTTGAGATTTGAGAATTGCTTCAGGGAGGTTTTTTTGACCATCCCTTTTTTAGTTACCATGAGAAGGAACTTGTTAGAATCAAAAATATCATCTATGGTTATGGTGGCAGCAGTTTTATCCTCACCCAGCTGCACAAAGTTAACGATAGCTCTTCCCCTTTCACCTCTTCCTTTTTGAGGAATCTCATAGACTTTAATAGCATGAACTTTTCCAGAGTTTGTGAAGAAAAGAAGGGTAGAATGGGTATTACAGAGGATGAGGTTTTTTGCCACATCCCCTTTCCCGAGAGAAATTCCACTCATTCCCTTTCCGCCTCTTTGTTGTCTTGTGTAGGCTCTAAGAGGGGTATATTTTATGTATCCATTATAGGTAATAGTTATCACAACATCTTCTTTTTCAATAAGGTCTTCTGGTTTAAATTCCAGTCCTTCTAATTCTCCTTCTTCAATTTTAGTTCTGCGAGGATTGGCATATTTTTCCTTAACTTCCTTTAATTCATCTTTAATTATCCCCCATATTTTAGTATCACTTGCCAGGATAGCCTTAAATTCTTCTATATTTTTAACAGAGTCCTTGTGGTCTTTGTCCACCTTTTCTCTTTCTATGCTGGTGAGCCTTTGCAGTCTCATATTGAGGATAGAGTTTGCCTGGGTTTCGGATAAATTCAGTCTTGCAATCAGGCTTTTTTCTGCCTCCTGAGGGTGAGAAGAGGTCTTTATAATCTCAATTACTTAATCAATTCTTGATAGAGCTTTCTTTAGTCCCTCCAGTATGTGTGCTTTTTTCTCTTCTTTATCCAGAAGGTATCGGGTACGGCGAATAAGTACCTCCCGGCGATGCTCAAGGTAATATTTGATAGCTTTGGCCAGGCTGAGCTGCTCGGGTTTGCCATTAACAATAGCAAGAAGAATGATTCCAAAGGTTGTTTGCAGGGGGGTATGTTTATAAAGTTGGTTAAGTATAATCTCCGAGGTAAATACACGGGATACCTCTATAACAATCCTTATTCCTGTTCTATCTGATTCATCTCTTATAGTTTTTATCCCTTTTATCTTTTCTTCATGAGCAAGATCGGCAATTTTTTCAATTAAGGTAGTTTTATTTACCTGATAGGGAATCTCTTCTATGATAATTCTTTCCCTTCCATCCTCTCTTTCTATGGAACTTTTTCCTCTAAGAGTTATTTTGCCTCTCCCTTCCTCGTAAGCCTTTTTTAAATTTTCGCTCTCAAGAATAATACCCCCGGTGGGAAAATCCGGACCTTTTACAAACTGAAGAATTTCGTCGCAGGTTATGCCGGGATTATTTATCATGGCTATGCAGGCATCTGTTACCTCAGCAAGGTTGTGAGGGGGTATGTTAGTCGTCATTCCCACTGCTATTCCTGATGCTCCATTTATTAGTAGATTGGGAAAGCGAGCAGGTAACACTACAGGCTCTTTTAAAGAGTTGTCAAAGTTAGGGATAAAATCAACAGTATCCTTGTCAAGGTCATTTAAAAGCTCATTGCTTAAAGGTGCAAGTCTTACCTCTGTGTATCTCATGGCTGCAGGTGGGTCCCCATCGACCGAGCCAAAATTGCCTTGACCGTCTATGAGGGGGTGTCGGAGGGAAAAATCCTGTGCCATTCTGACAAGAGCATCGTAAACTGCCATATCCCCGTGTGGGTGTAGTTTCCCCAAAACCTCCCCGGTTACACGGGCTGATTTACGGTAGGGCCTGTTTGGCAAAAGGCCAAGCTCAGTCATAGCATACAGTATTCTTCTTTGAACTGGTTTTAGTCCGTCTCTTGCATCAGGAAGGGCCCTACTTACAATTACGCTCATGGCGTAGCTTAAGTAGGATTTTTTCATCTCATCTTCAAGAAAGACAAGATTATCTTTTTCCTCTATTGCCATTTTTTATCTCCCCTATATATCTAATTCAGCTTCGGTGGCGTGTTCTTCAATAAATTTTCTGCGTGGCTCCACATCTTTTCCCATTAACATAGAAAATAACTCATTAGCCTCAATCGCATCCTCAATAGTTACCCTGTATGAAGTCCTTGTTTGGGGGTCCATAGTTGCTTTCCACAACTGTTCAGGATTCATCTCTCCCAGCCCTTTGTATCTCTGGACATCAATTTTGTCATCTTTCAGCTTTTCTCTTAATCTATTGAGTTCCGCATCACTGTATAGAAAACATTCCTTATTTTTATTGGTAACCTTGTAGAGGGGAGGTTGGGCAATATATACATGTCCTTGCTTTATCAAGTCAGGCATGTATCTATATAAAAAGGTTAAAAGAAGTGTCCTTATATGTGCTCCATCAACATCTGCATCGCTCATCAAAATGACTTTGTGGTATCTCAATCTAAGAATATTAAACTCTTCCTTTATTCCGGTGCCAACTGCGGCAATAATAGCCTTAATTTCAGTATTACTCAAAACTTTTACCAGATGGGATTTTTCTACATTGATTATCTTTCCCTTAATGGGAAGGATTGCCTGAAATTTTCTATCCCTTCCCTGTTTTGCAGAACCTCCAGCTGAGTCTCCTTCTACTATGTAAATTTCATTTTTTTCAGGGTCATCTTCAGAACAAGCAGCTAATTTTCCTGGCATGGAACCTCCACCCAGAGCTTCTTTTTTACGGGTAAGCTCTCGTGCTTTTTGGGCTGCCAGGCGCACGCGTGATGCTGAGATTGTTTTTTGCAGGATAACTTTAGCAGTAGATGGGTTTTCTTCAAAGTAACGGGTCAAACCTTCATAAACTATTGAATCTATTATCCCTCTAACCTCACTGTTACCCAATCTTGTTTTGGTTTGACCTTCAAATTGAGGGTCGGGCATTTTTATATTTATTATAGCGGTGAGCCCTTCCCTGATATCCTCTCCCATGAGAATTGACTCTTTATTTTCTGTCCTTTTTGCATAGTCATTTATTGCTCTGGTAAGAGCAGCCTTGAATCCAGAAAGATGAGTTCCTCCTTCTTGAGTATTAATGTCATTAACAAAGGCAAATATATCCAGGATGAAACTCTGGTTATACTGGATTGCTACCTCAGCCTGGACATCTCCTTTTTCTCCCTGGAGGTAAATTGGGTCGGGAAACACCACTTCTCTACTTTTGTTAAGATGTTTGACAAACTCTACTATACCTCCTTCATATTTGAATTTTTCTTCCCGAGCGAACCTTTCATCTTTAATTTCAATGCTAACCCCTGCATTTAGAAAAGCCAGCTCCCTTAACCTACGCGCCACCCTATCATATTCAAATTCAATAGATTCAAAAACTTCCCCATCAGGAGCGAAGGTAATTTTTGTTCCAGTTTTTCCTTCATCTATATCTCCTACAATTTCCACAGGACTTGTTGGTTTTCCTCTTGAGTAAGTTTGCCTCCAGATTTTTCCATCTCTGTAAATGGTTGCCTCCAGATAACTTGATAATGCATTAACTACAGAAACACCTACCCCATGCAGTCCTCCTGCAACCCGGTAGGTCTTGTTATCAAATTTCCCCCCCGCATGCAGCACGGTCATTACCAGCTCAAGAGCAGATTTTTTATAGTCAGGATGCTCATCTACAGGGATACCTCTTCCATTATCACTCACCGTTACTTTATTGTCAGAGTGGATAATAACCTTGATTTCGTTGCAGTATCCAGCCAGGACCTCATCAATGGAGTTATCAACCACTTCATGGACAAGGTGGTGAAGTCCTCTTGGTCCCGTTGAACCTACATACATTCCTGGTCTTCTTTTTACAGCTTCCAGGTCCTTTAAGACCTTTATCTGTTCAGCTTTATACTCGTTAGCCATTTTCTTCACCTCTTGTTTTTCCCATCTGCCGATATCCAATCTTTCTTCTTAAAATAAGCTCTTCCACAGGCATTGTTCTCAAAGCTTCCAGTTCCCTTAGAATCGCTTTTTTTATATTATTTGCTGTTTTTCCCACATCTCTCTGGGCTCCTCCCTGCGGCTCAGGGATTATTCCATCTATTATGTCAAGTTTCAAAAGGTCATTTGCCGTTAATTTCAGGGCAGAGGCGGCCTCTTCTATTTTGTTCTGGTCATCCCAGAGGATTGCTGCACATCCCTCAGGAGAGATTACCGAATATACAGCATTCTCCAGCATTAAAAGCTTGTCTCCCACTCCAATTCCCAGAGCTCCCCCGCTTCCTCCTTCACCAATGATAATGACGATTATTGGCACTTTAAGTTGAGACATTTTTTCCAGATTGGCAGCAATTGCCTCGGCTTGCCCTCTTTGTTCGGCTTCTATTCCTGGATAGGCTCCGGGAGTATCTATGAAACTTACCACGGGCAGGCTACATTTTTCAGCAAGATTCATAAGCCGCTTAGCTTTTCTATATCCTTCGGGATGTGCCATGCCGAAGTTGCGAGAGAGATTTTCCTTGATGGATTCTCCTTTTTGGTGTCCCATCCATACAACTCTGTGTTCATTCATTTTTCCCAGGCCGGTCACTATAGCCTGGTCATCAGAAAAAAGTCTGTCGCCGTGTAGCTCAAGCCATTCATCAAATATCAAATCAATCAGGGTCAAAGTTTTAGGTCTTGCGGGATGTCTTGCCAGTTGAACTCTTTGCCAGGGAGTTAGATTAAGAAAAATTTTTTGCTCCAGATTTTTGAGGCGCATCTCCAGATGCTTGATCTCTTCTTTAACGTCTATCCCTTCTTTTTCCGTTAAACCCATAAGTTCCTGGATTTTGTTTTCCAGCTCAATGAGCGGCTTTTCAAAATCTAAGGTGTATCTGTTCCTTTGGTCCATAAATTAAAACTCTCCTGAGTATGTAATCTGGAATGTTCTATTTCCCGCCTCGGTGTAACGGCCTGAGAGGTCTTTAAAATCTATTTCCAGGATAAGGTGGGGTGAGTATTGAATTTTTAGCCCCAGGTTTATCTCTCCTCCCGCCTGGCGCAGTAGCTTATCTACAGCAGCGTCAGAAACATCTTTCAGGCCTATTTTGTCGTGAAAGCCGTTGTTGTATTCAAGTTTGAGTGAAAAATTTGGCGTGACCTCAAATTCTCCTCCTAAAAAAAATGAAACACCGGGTTTACCCGGGTCATCTTCCAGGGAATGATTCACTCCTCCATGGATATTTAAATGTAACTCCTCAAATTCTTTACTGAGGGCAAGATAAAATCCCTTGGAATTTATCTGGTAAAAACTTCTGTTAAGCACACCACCTACTTCATCAATAGTTATTGTCTCTCCCCGGTAGTAATACTTTCCATATCCCTGACCTTCATATCCAACGGCGAGAGCAAAAGGCATATTTTCTCCTTCCTCTCCTAACTTGTATTTTAAGGAGAAAGCTGGTTCAGGATTTCCCTTTATTGTCTCTGTTCCTATTACTCCCACTCCTCCGTATGATGCACCTATTGTCAGTCTTTCAGTTAGTCCCGCTGAGCCTTTAATTAAAATACCCCCCTCCTGGTAGAAGCGAAACCTCAAAAAATACTCACCTGCACCTAATACATGAGCGGTTGGTGTATCTATAAGGTTTGTTTCCACTCCTTTTGCTGCGGATGTAAAAAATAATGCACACACTATACAAACTATAAGTGTAACACCTTTTACCCTACTACGGTTTTTCATTGTAGCTCCTCCTTATTTTGATATTTCTGAAGCAAGGACAAAATTTATTTTCCTGGTATCGCAGTTTTCTATAAGTTTTTTTAAGGTAGAAGCAGTTGTCATATGGGCGTGTCCAAGCCCTAAAGCCCAGCCTGTATCAAGAGCTTGCGAGATAAGCTTTTTAAACTGATTTTCAATATGCTCCTTTTCTTTTTCATTATCTAAAAAGACACAGTTGTAAGTTGATTTTACTCCAAGCTCCTTTGCCAGCGAGTAGCCTATGGAAAGAGGGGACGTCCTGCTGTCCAAAAAAAACATGTCTTTTTCTTGCAAGACTCTTAGCACAGGCTGCATTAGTTTTCTTTTTGTGGTGATGAGTGAGCCCATATGGTTATTTAATCCCTCAGCGTAAGGAATAGATTTAATAGCTTCCCTTATTTGTTTTTCTACCTCTTCCTCGCTCATTTCCTCAAGAATAATCCACCTGTATTCATTTCTGAAGTCTCCCTTAGGTTGCATGGGCATGTGGACAAGTATCTGTTTTTTCTTCTCGTAGGCTTTTTCTGCAATTTCTTGTGCATGCGGGGTGCCGGGGATAATTGAAAGGGTGAAAGGAATGGATAGTTCTTCAAAAAATGCCCTGACTAAAACATCTTCTTTTGTATAGCCAAAATCATCTACGAGCAGGGCTACCTTAGCTTTCTCTAAAGATAAAAAGAGTTTGTGGGTTAGAACTTTTTCCCTGCCAAGCTCCATATGGATGTTGTAGGTATCTTTCAGATTTTCTTCCTTAAATTTCAGTATTTGAATTTTATACGATGTAAACCCATCTCTCAAATCTACGAAAACTTCGTCAAGGGAGACACTCAAAGGAATATAGACTTTAAGCTCAGCTACAGCGTGTGGGAAAAAAACACCTTCTTCTTTGATTTTTTTCTCTACCACAGGTAGTCCTGATTGAGTGAGTTGAAGCTCTACCTCGTTATCTACTGTGAAAAAAATTCTTTCATACTGGAGCTTTTTGTGTTGAAAAAAAACAATTGCAGATAAAATAATAACAGCAATTCCCAATCCTATGGTTGAGTATGTGACGATTCTACGTAACATTCAGGCAACCTATGGTGTAGTTCTTGTAAGAATATTTTGCTGAAGGATGGGAAGAGATTTTAACAAGTTTAGAGCCTGAACCAGCTGGTAATCGTTGAATATGTCGTTTTCCCTATTTTTATCTTTTTCCCGAAGGATACGCATCAAAATCTCCTCATCTACCTTTATATTTTCTTTTTCTTGCAACTTTTCTAAAAGAAAATTTATGTTCTCTTGTTCCCATTGAGGATATAAATCAAGGAATTCTTTAAGTGTGAGTGAGTTTCGCAAGATTTCCATAGTCTCTTGTTGTTCAGGAGTGGGAATAAAGGGCCTAACCTCAATGTTGGGTTTGATACCCTCACTTTCAATACTTTTACCTGATGGAGTGTAATACTTTGCTGTAGTTAACCAGATAGCTCCACCGTTTTCAAGTGGAATTGCATTTTGCACTGTTCCTTTACCAAATGTAGAGGTTCCCATGAGAATTCCTCTCTGGTGGTCTTTAATGGCACCAGCCACTATTTCGGAGGCACTTGCACTTCCTTCGTTAATCAACACCACGAGTGGGAAACCTATCCCTTCTCCAGGCAGGTTAGCTGAATAGATGTTACTTTCAAGTGGGCCTCTTCCTTTTATGGAGACAATTGTGCCCCAGGAAAGAAACTCATCAGCAACCCCAACTGCCTGGGAGAGAAGCCCTCCAGGATTATCTCTTACGTCCAGGATTAAGCTTTTCATTCCCTGCTCTCTGAGAGATATAAGGGCATCCCTTAAATCTTTTGAAGTATTTTCGTTGGTAAAACCCATGATTTTTATATATCCAATATCATCTTTTAGAATCATCTTTTTAACATTGGGAACTTTAATAAGTGCTCTTGTGAGGGTATACTCCATCGGCTCAGGAACTCCCTCTCTTTTAATGGCAATGGTTACCTGCGTGTCTACTTTTCCCCTTAATTTTGATACTGCCTCATCTAAGGACATACCTTCAGTACTTACACCGTTTATTGTTATTATCTTATCCCCGGCTCTAAGAGCTGCTCTGCTCGCAGGAGTATCTTCTATAGGTTCAATTATGGTTATGGCTCCCTCTCTAATTCCTACAGTCATTCCCAGTCCACCAAATTCACCTTCCTTTTCCACACTCCACTCTTCCCACTCATCAGAGCTTAACCAGCGAGAATGAGGGTCATTTAGAGTTTCAACCATTCCCCGGATTGCCCCTTCAATCAGTTTAGAAGGTTGGACTTTTTCTATATACTCGCTCTGGATAATCTGATAGACCTGAATAATGAGTCTAATTTCGGAGAAAAAATCAGTAGCAGCCTGGACTCTACTTAAAAGTAAAACCGTCAGCAATAAAGAAACTATTATAAAGACCAGGAGTTTATTTTTTTTCATAATGAAAGTTTCTCCAGTAAATTTTTACTATTTTGAAAGGCTTGTTTAACTTCGTTCATCCCAAGCCCCGCCCCCAGCAAGACTTTTTCTGCTCGGGAGCTGGTCATAAGGTCCTCGGGTGAGTGCGCATCGGTGTTTATAAGTAACTTAGCATTATATTTTCTGGCTAAAGATGCCACTCTGCCATTTGTCAGGCAGTGTCCTTTCCTGGCGGTTATCTCAAGGTATATACCTTTTTTGGCAGCTAACTCTACCTCCTCTTCTTTTATCAAGCCAGGATGAGCTAAAATATCAATATCTGCTTTTAAAGCTTCCAGGTTGGTTCCAGCTGGAACAGGCTCTACAATGGTTTCACCATGCACTACAATTAACTTTGCTCCTTTTCTGCGCGCCCAGGATACATAGCTTTTTATCAAAGAAGGCGGTAGATGCGTAAGTTCAACTCCGGGTATAATCATGATACTGTTTTCCACCCGAGTTATCTCCTTGCAGAATCTAACCAAAGATGGAATAATCCAGTCCAGGTTCGTGGAATCCACATGGTCGGTAATTCCCAGTGCCCTATAGCCACTTTCCTTTGCCTGTTGCACGAGCTCTGCCGGACAGAGGATTCCATCGCTTAACAGAGTATGAGTATGAAAATCAATCATTACTTATTCCTTTTTCTTATTAGAAGTTAATTTTAGCAAATTTTTACTCTTTGTAAAGGTTTGAAACTTGATTTTTTTTGAGGATTCTGTTATTCTTAACCTGATACAAAAATTATCTACCGGAGTTTATCCTAATGAAAATAAAAACGTCTGCTTCCTTAATGTGTGCAGATTTTTGCCATTTGGGCGAAGATGTGAAGAAACTGGAAAAAGGTGGCATTGATTGGCTGCATTTTGATATCATGGATGGGGATTTTGTCTCCAATATTACATTAGGACCGCAAATTGTGAAAGCTTTGCGGGATAAGACACATTTACCCCTGGATGCTCATCTGCAAATTACCGAGCCTGCTTTTTTTATACCTGTTTTTTCTCAGATAGGATGTGATATTATTAGCTTCCACGTTGAGGCAACTTTTCATCTTTTCAGGACTGTAAATTTAATTAAAGAAAAGGGCAAAAAAGCAGGTGTAGTTTTAGCCCCAGGCACACCCATAGACCACATAGAGCATGTTCTTTCTGAGCTTGATCTGGTAATTATTTTAACTGTGGAACCTGGATTCGCAGGTCAAAAGTTCATCCCTCAGACTCTTCCTAAAATTGAGAAGCTTCGGGATATGGCAGAAAAAAGGGGATTTAACCTGGACATTGCCGTTGATGGAAACATCAATGAGGAAACTATCCCTCTGACCAAAAAGGCAGGGGCAAACGTTTTTATTGGAGGAACATCTATACTTTTTAGACCCCATCAGGACCTTGAGCTTGCCGCCCGGGAATTTAAACACATCTGCCAGACAGCTTGAGAAAAATATCAACTATTTTGTATTTACTTTTTTAATTTAGATTAAACAATAAGCTTAATCTAAGAAGGTTTTTTCCTGCAGTCTTCTTAAGTTCACCAAAATACTCTCCTCCGGAAGTTCTACCTGAGCACGTGTGATGAAGTTACCTTTTTTTACACTGATTTTAAGTATTGCACCTTCTGCAAGACCTAAAGGAAGGAGATTTTCCTTGTGAGCAACCGGTGCTTTTTCTATGGAGCCGTAGATATCAAAAAGCCCGATACCATCTATTGTGTGCTCTGCGGGAAGGTTTCTTTTTGCCACAGTTATTGCTTCTGCAACAGGTTTTCCCGAAGGTATGATTGTAGGCTCCCCGTAAAGGACAGCACGTGCTATGGATAATGGAATCTCCACACTTGTCAGGTGGTAGGGGCGATAAAGAAGATAATTTGGTCCTTTACCCATGGACATATACTCAAGGTCCTGCACCAGCCTTTTGTTTTCTGTGGTTATCACAACAAAAACACCGGGTGCGATATTTCCAATGGCATAATCAACTACTCCTTCCTGGCTGAGTATTCCCCCTTTTGCTTTGAGTGCAAATGTTGATGTAAGTTCATTGAGCTCACAGTCAGGACCATGCATTCCTCTTGTATCAGGAACAAGACCAGTAGCATTGGCAAGGGCACACATCTCAATCATAGTTTTACTTCCATCCACAAACTCACATAACATCTTAGGATTTGTTCCCTTTTTTAAAGCAATCTTGTGTAAACTTTCAGGTGTTGCCTCTCTATCTAAGGGGTTGTTTTTGCCTTTCCCGGCAGCCACAACTTTAAAACCAACAGATGTGGCAAAATCGTAAAGTTCTTTAGTAGCACCCGGCTCATCACCTGCCCCCACTGTATAAACTACGCCACTTCTTTGTGCAAGGCCCAAGAGTATATGCCCAACAGTAACGTCAGTTTCTACATTCATCATAATGATGTGTTTTTTTTGCATAATGCTCAAGAATGCAACTTCTGCTCCCACTGTTGGGATACCCGTAGCCTCAACAATGACATCAATAGACCTCAATGATGGAAGAAGTTTCGCATTACCTGTTGCAACACGCATACCCTTCTCAAGTGCTCTCTCACATGCCTCAACATCATCTTCTGAAAATATGTTTTTTCTTGAGATACCCACCTCCTCAAAAATGGAAAGAGCCCTTTGCCTTTCAATATCGGCAATAGCTAAAACATCCATTCCCTTCATCTGACTTATCACGTTTACAACACCCTGTCCCATCTGTCCAACACCAACAATACCCACTTTAATTGTATTGCCCTCTTTTTCCAGTTGTTCAAGTTTCTCCGGTAAATTAAGCATCAATTACCTCTTTTGTCTTATTTTTTTTGTTTTTTCTCTTATGGTTTAAGTACCACTTTAAGTGCTTCCCCTTTTTCAATAACTTTAATTGCTTGCTCAAAATTTTCCAGAGGGAAAATATGCGTTATGTATTTTTTAGCCTCAATTTTTCCCCCAAAGATAAAATTAAGTGCCATTTTATTATGCTCTGGAGAAAAGGTAGTTGCGCCTAAAACCTGAAGAGCTTTGTAGTGAATCAGGTTGGTGTCAAGCAGAACCTTGCTTTTCCCGTGGGGAAGTCCTCCAAAAAACACTACTCGAGCTCCCTTTCTTGCCATTTTCAGGGAATCTACCTGAGCCTCAGGCGAAGGACAGGCTACTATAACTACGTCCGGGCCGAGATTATCAGTTGCTTGCAAAACCTTCTTGATATAATTTTCTTTTTTATTGTTGATGATAACATCCGGGGAAAATCTTTCTGCAAGCTCCAATCTTTTCTTCAGGATATCCATGATAATTATTTTTGAGGCTCCCCTTGCTCTTGCTATCTGTAAATGAAAGCAACCAATGGGACCTGCACCCATTATGGCAACCGTATTTTTTTTGTCAATTTGAGCAATCTCCTGTGCATTTATACAGGAGGAAGGAGGCTCAGAGATAGATGCTTCCTCAAAAGATAACCCTTCAGGGATAATATTTACATTGCCCAATCTCAGTGCCTCAGGAGGAACTGCCATGAAATCGGCGAAACCTCCCGGCCAGTGCTGGGCAAGCTCCTTTATATTTTCACACAGGTAGTAAAGCTTTTTTTTGCAAAAATAACATATTCCACAGTAAACAGGTGGTGCTACCACCAGTCGGTTGCCCTTCTTGTATCCGTCAACATATTTTCCCACTTCAACAACCTCTCCTGCTACTTCATGTCCAATAATCCAGGGAGAATTTACATTTGTGTGACCCGAGTAATAAGTTCTAAGGTCCGAGCCACAAAAACCACACGCTTTTACCCGCAACAAAATACCTCCTGCAGGACAGATAGGGGTTTCAACTTCTTCCAGAACCAGATTTTTTACTCCTTTATAAACAAGAGCTTTCACTTTTCAATCTCCTTTAACATCCGCAATTTTACTTCTTATGGACATCTTCCTATGCAAAACCTGGGGATTCGCTATATACTGAGGTTTTTTCCCATCTAAGTAATCTTTTATTCCCCGGGTAACTATGCGGGATGCCTTCTCATAATTTTCATGGCAGGCACCTGCTATATGAGGGGTAAGCACCACATTATCCAGGTCTAAAAAAGGATTATCAGGTGTTAGTGGCTCACTCTGAAATACATCAAGGGCAGCACCAGCTATTGTTCTCTTTTTAAGGGCTCTGTAAAGTGCTTCCTGGTCAACAAGAGCACCTCTTGAGGTATTAATGAAAAATCCACCTGGCTTCATAAGCTTTAACTCCCTTTCGCCAACAAGACCATCTGTATCGGGAGTTGTTTTTACATGAACGCTTACAAAATCAGCCTCAGAGAATAATTTATCCTTCTCAACCAAACTTACACCCAATTTTTCAGCCTCTTTCATTGAAACATAAGGGTCATGGGCAATTATCTTCATTTTAAAACAAGCTGCCCTTTTGGCTACCTCTTTCCCAATAGCTCCAAAACCAAGAATACCCAGGGTTTTCCCCTTAAGTCCTACACCTTTTAATTTTAAATAGGGGAACTTTTCAGGCTCATTTGTAGCCCAGGCAATATCGCGCTTAGCAAAACCTGGTCTTCTGGGATTTTTCTCGGTTAGCTGACGGGTCTTTACAAGAAAATGTCCCTTTGCTATGTTTCTTGTTAGTGCAATTAAAAGCCCCATGGTAAAATCTGCCACCACATCCGATGACCTGCCAGGTGAGTAAAGAACAGGAATATCTTTTTTAGTAGCTGCCTCAATATCTATGTTTGCCCCTGGTCCAGCACGCACGGATGCAATGAGTTTGAGCTGTTTGCTTCTGGTTAAAACTCCTTGGGTAATCTGTTCAAACTCCACAATAAGAACATTTATGTCACGAATCTCTTGAATGAGCTCTTCTGGTTCCAGGACACGGGAAATTTGCGGAAGCCCTCTAATGCGTATCTCGTTAAAGTGGGGTTTGAGTTTCCCTAAATCATCCTTTTCTATAAAGGTTGTAACTAAAAGTTTCATTTCCTTTGTTCTTAAGAATTCCCGATAGTTCATAGTTTATCTCTTTCAAGGCAGGATAGACTTTTTTGAATATCTGGTATTTTTCCAAGTATCTTTTGTGGAAGCTCTTGTCAGGTTCAATCTCTGATTTTACTTTCACCATTACTTGAGCTGCCTCATCAATTGAAGGGTAATATCCAAGAGCATAGCTTGAGAGAATGGCTCCTCCAAGACAGGAAGCATCAGATACCTTCAAAGTCTTTATGGTTTTCCCTAATATATCTGCCCTTATTTTTAACCATTTATCTGATTTTGCCTGTCCTCCTACTGCTCTTATTTCATCTGTTGCAAACCCGTATTTTTCCAATATCTCAATATTTATCTTTTGTTCAAAACATACACTCTCCAGCACAGCCTTGAGGATATCGGATTTACCGGTGTGAAGAGTAAGCCCTATTACCGCTGCCTTAGATAGAGGATTTACCCAGGGTGTTCCACTTCCTACCAGATGAGGTAGAACCATACTGTCAGCGGGCTTATTTTTAGCTTTGGCAACTAAGAGTTCAAAGGCATCCCTTGCTTCTTTTTTTGCAATTTCAATTTCTTTTTCTGCGAAATTGTCCCTGAACCATTTCAAGAGCAATCCACCTGTTTGATTCAAACTCATAAGAAAATACTTCTCGGGTAGCACATGTGGATAGCAGGCAAAATTAAAAGTTTTGAGTTTTTGCGCCTCTTGTCTATCTTCTAAAGTTAATCCAAATATCTCTGCCGTTCCCAGGATATTTGCTCCAATCCCCTCTTTAATGGCTCCAGTCCCCAATGCAGCACAGGTGACATCATGCCCACCTGTAACAAGTTTGACCTCTTTGGAAAGTCCTAACTTTTTGGCAATGCCAGGGCTTACCTTGCCCACCACTTTTCCTGAAGGATACACCCTGGCAAGTTGTTCTTCTTTAATTTCTGTATAATCAAGAATCCAGGAGCACCATTTTTTCTCATCAATATCAAACATCATTGTGCGAGATGCAAGAGAGTAATCTATGGCAGCTATTCCTCCCAATCTGGAGAATATAAAATCCTCATAGCATAAGAACTGTGCAACATTTTTAAAAATGTCCGGCTGGTTATCCTTCACCCACAGAATCTTTGCCAATGTGGTAATCGGATGAGGAATAACTCCCGAGATATGATAAAGTTTTTCTTTGCTAAATTCTTCCTTTAGTCTTTTCGTCTGTTCGGTTGACCTCATATCCATTCCTAAGATACAATGTCTAAGGGGATTTCCTTTTTTGTCCAGAAAGACAACAGCTTCTCCCTGAGCGGAAATACATATGGATTGGATAACCTCATCTGCATGAGTTTTTCGCGCTATTCTACCTATAACTTCCACAACTTTTTCCCAGACAATCTCCGTATCCTGTTCTGCCCAACCTGGATGAGAACTTATTACCGGGTACTCCTCTGTTGCGATATCAATAAGCTTTCCCTCTATATTGAAAAGCGCAGCTTTACATACGGTGGTTCCAAGATCAAGGCTCAAAAAGGACATTTTTAACCTATTTTTATTTTATATACTGTTTTCTTAGCTTTGATAGCTCTTTAAAATCATCCTTCAGATGTTCGTAAATTCTGCGATAAATCTGGAAATACTCCATATAAATTTGATGATTTTCCTGGAAAGGCTCTAAAGGGTCAGCATACTCTGCCCATTCTCTTGCCACGGAAAAATCTTTAAAAACACCAGTTGCAACCCCGGCTAAAATGGCATCTCCATAAGGGGCACCTGTTCTGTTTTTTAAAAAAACAGTGGGAACATTAATTACATCAGTTATAATCTTCCTCCAGAGCTTGCTTTTTGCTCCGCCTTCATTAAAAACGACAGGATAATTCATTTTCCAACCAGCCTTCTTGACCATCTCAAAATTGTGGTAAAGAGCGTAGGCTACTGATTCCATCGCTGCTCTTACCAGGTGACCTTTGGTATGGGAAAGTGAAAGTCCAAAAATTACCCCCCGTGCATCTACATCCCAGATGGGAGTTCGCTCCCCCATAAGGTAAGGAAGAACGACAAGACCATCGCTTCCCGGGGGTATTTTTTCAGCTTCCAGATTTAAAAGCTCATAAGCATCAACCTTAAGGACCCTTTCTATCTCTAATTCTAACTGGGAAAAGGTTTCGCGTATATACCGCAAAAGCTGTCCCCCGGTCATAGTGCTTGGCACGGTGACATAGGTATGGGAAGAGTCAATGGTATGAGCACAGGCAATCATAGGTTTAAGGAAATCAGTAGTTTCGTGAACAATGCCGAAATTTCCAACACTACCCAGGTTTATATGTATGTCACCCTCATAGATTGCTCCTCCACCTGTCCACCCGGCGCAGCAATCCACCGTCCCGGCACAAATCGGTGTTCCCGGGGCAAGTCCGGTAGATTCTGCTGCTTGCCGGGTTACCTCTCCGATGATTTCCTCACAGGGATAAGCTGAGGGAAGAAGTTTGGCATCAATATCTACTGCCTCAAGCATTTTTGCATCAAAATGATGATTTCTGATGTCCCAGGCTACTCCATGAAAGGCTCCTGCCCCATAATTAACTGTAGCCTTGCCCGTAAGCTTTAACCTGATAAAACCATCCATAGTCAGGGCTTTGTATATCTTTTGGTAAACTTTCGGACGATTATTTTTCTCCCACATGAGATTAACAATCAAGGGATGGTCGTCCAGACGGTTACCCGTCAGCTTAAAAATCTTATCTTCCCCGATATTTTCCTTTAGCCATTTAACCTCATCAGTCGCTCTTCTATCCATGAGGTTATAGGCTAAAGCTACAGGTTCATGATTTTTGTCTACCATTACCATGGAGGGAAGAGCAGAAGATGTCCCAATACCGCGAATTTCACGGGCGTCAATTTGAGCCTGACCAATACACTCCTTAACAATCTGTTCTGCTATCTGCCAGTAAAGATGTGCATCATGCTCTGACCAGCGCGGCTTTTTGGTGATTATGGGATATTCCCGAAAAGCATAGGCGAGAACTTTGCCTTCAGTGTTGATTATACACGCCTTTGCTCCACCTGTACCATAATCTATTCCCATCAGATAATCTGCCATTTAAATTTACCCTCTGTTAAGTTAATGCGGAATTAATTACAAAATAAGCTCGGGAAGATTTTTTTTAATGTAGAATAGACTTTCCTTGACCCATCGCTCAGGCTCATCTACCTCACCTCCCGGCTCTCCCATTTCAATTCCTGCTACTGCCACCTCATCGTATCTTTTACAGTTTTCTTCAATTCCCAGCTCAAACAATTTGTCCAGGTAGGATTTAAAATCTACTTTCCCGCTGCCAATGATGCTGTTTGTATGTGCAAAGGTATCGGTTTCACTTATGTGCACATGAAGGATTCTTCCTTTTACTTTTTCCATAGCCCCGGGAGGTTCTCGGGTAATGCATAGATGTCCAATGTCAATATTGGGAAAAACATTGGGCATTCCTACATCTTCAATCATTTTTGCCATCTTTTCCAAACTATTTACTATAAAGTAAACATGGGGGTCAAGTTCCAGGTCAATGAGGATTTTTTTATCAAGACACCAGTTTGCATATTCTTGAATCGTGATTACAGAATTTATCCAGGTCTGCTCTTTGAGCATTTTATCCTCATAAATTCCACATCCCCAACATACGAGAACCTGCTTTCCGTCAAGTTCCAGTTGAAAATCAGCGCATCTTTTCATATAATCAATTGTCTTTTTTCTCAAAGATGCATTTGAAGAAGCTATATGTTGTGTATTCACAAGAAGCAGTTGTGAGGATTTTAATCCAAAGTCCTGGAAGATTTTTAATAAATCTTCTTTGTCCACTTTACTCATTAGTGTGGGATCGCCTGAGTTGTAAGCAGCTAAATCCACAAATTCAAATCCAAATTTCTTAGCACTTTTCAAGGCTTTTTTAACAGGAACTTTGCCTACCTCATATACAAAAGTATTAAGGGCTAAGCGCATACATTTCCTCCTTGAAGATCAATTTCTAACCTCTCTTTACATTTTAAAAAACTTTATTAGCTGTGCCAGTAGGTTTCAATTCCAAGATAGTTTTTGATTGCTTCATTAAATTCGCTGGCAACGCTGGAAAGATTTATAGCTACATGGTGCTCAAAGCCATTTTTGCAGATAAACCGCAGGAGCTCCTGCATTCGGGGAATGTGAACCACTCCCGGTGGCTCTGTGTTCAGAGATTCAAAGAGCAGGATACCCAGTGTTCAGTGTCATCCTTGCGTTTTAGCGGTTGGATTTCCTGCTCGCAGACTTTACCGATCTTCATCGGACACCGCGGATGAAAAGAACAGCCTGATGGCGGGTCAATGGAA
>JACUUP010000174.1 GCA_014859225.1 Candidatus Aerophobota bacterium | reverse complement strand
GTCTGACCAGGTTAGTTCCTACCACCGAGTAAACCTGAGAAATGGCAGGGAGGTTAGCCCGAAGCTCATTCCATTCCGGATGCTCAGGTGCTACATTTTCATCTTTTTCTTGAAGAATGTCTTTGGCTAACAGGAAAAAGTCTTTTGCTTTATCTTCTCTATTGTGCTGAAGGTAGCTTTGGGCGCTGATAAAGAAGCTTAAAAATTCTTTCCCGTAGCGTTTTTCCACATAGGCATAACGTTGCTTGAGGTTTTCCACCACTTCCAGGTTTTTGCTCGCAACTTCATATTCAGGAGCTACTTCAACTGCCTGAGTAAACATCTCATACGACTCATCCAGCCTGCCTGTCTTCTGGTATACAGCACCGAGGTTGTTCAGTGAATACATGCGTGAGACTCTGGTATAAAGAGCATTTTTGTAAGCTTCCTCTGCCGCTTCAAATTCCCCCTGTTCAAGGTAAACATTTCCCAAGTTGTTAAAGGCACTTGGGTCAAGTTTAGTTTCAAGTGATTTTTGAAAATGATAAGATGCTTTATCGTAATCCTTTTTTTTCATGTAGGCAAAACCGGCATAAAAGTTAAGCTCTCCATCTCTCGGGTCATAGTGGAATGCTTTATCGTATTCTTTGACAGCGGTATCCCAGTTTTCCGCCATTTGAGCTTTGTAGCCTTGAAAAAGATAGATATTGCCCACAAAGGGAGTGAGGTTGAGGAGAAAGACGCCGGTGCAGCCTGCACAAATAGATGCGTGCACGATGGCTTTTAATGATGGACGAAGGAGCAAGGAAACAATAAGAGAGGCGATGCCAACAACGAGCATGGCAATCGGTATGGTAGTAATAAGAGGTCTTAGTATTATAATGATAATTCCAATAACAACAGAAATAATGGTTCCCTCAATGAGTTTAGCGAGGAAAGGCTTTTTTTTCTGTTTTAGCTTTTCTTTGTAGTATTTTGGCATTCAGTACATCTCCTTTAGCGCAGGCTAAAGCCTGCGGCTACATAGGACTATCTTTCTGCACCACGGTGGCAAGGCCCATTAAAAGAAAAAGCAAAATCCCGTTTGGGATAAGATGCAGGGGAAAATCCACCGTAGCATTCACCAAAATAACTAAGGCTCCCATGGAAAAGCCCAAACGGGCAAGAAGAAGATGAGGGTTATCTCTTTCTTCTTTACATTGTTTGTATCTTCCCCGGAAAAAAGCAAATAAAAGCCAGAGCCAGAAAATAAATCCTAAAATCCCCAGCTCGACAAGTATCTGCACATATTCGTTATGAGCCTCCCTTGCCCATACGGCAAGATAAAGCTTATCCTCATTGACAGGATTATCAAAATATTTTCCCTGATACCAGAGATAATGATACTTGAATGTTCCAATCCCATGCCCGATAACCGGCTGGTCCTTTGTCATCAAGAGAGATATCTCCCACATCATAAGTCGTTGCACTACGGATACCTCCTCCCCTTCAACTGCAGAAACAGCTCTTTCGGCGACAGTATGCCGGGAAATATTTATAGGGTTTTCTGTGGAAAAAATTGCCGTTATAACGAGGAAGACGCAAAGAAGGTAAATAATACCTTTATAAAATGTTTTAAAAAAGCTCAGTTTAAAAAAGCTTAGGGCAATAATCAGCATAAAAAACAGGGCTACTGCAAGACCTAACTGAGCGCCGCGGGTGAAGGTCATCATCACCCCGGTGTAGGTCAAAGGAATAACAAATGCGAGAATGTATTTTTTTATTGTTCCCTTCACGGTTAGAAAATAACCGACCATTGCGGGAATCACCGCGGCAACAAAACCTGAGTAACGATTCGGGTTACCAAAGGTGGAGAAAATATTTCCTCTTCCTCCCTGGCGAGCCCAGAATTTGAAGTCAAAATCATAAAACTGAAAAACACCGTAGATGGAGGATATAAAACAAACTGCCACCAGAGTCCAGAAGATGCGATTTTTCTGAGTATGAGTACGGATGAAATTAATGGTTAGAAAAAGGATGAAAAAATAGGTTACAAAATTAGCAAAATCAAGTAAGCTCAGGTACAAAGAAACAGTATTAACGATAGAGATAGTGGTTACTGCCGCAAACGCTAACAGCGGATACCAGAGGTCTGATTTCACCAGATGAAACTTTTTATCGTCAACTGTCTTGATGAGGTAAATACCAAGTAAAACGATGAGGATGCTTTGTGCATAAGCTTCTTTGGGCAAAAGAAAGTTATTTTTTGACCAGATGGAAAAAACAAGGGGTGTTCCGAGGACAACAAGAATAATGCCAACTTCCATTATGCGGCTGATGAGGGGTGGACGGGGAGAGGAAAAAAACTTTGTCTTCTTAGCTTTCGCCACTCCTTTTTCTTTTAGGTTGCCCGGGCTAACTTTAGGTTTAGATTGTACCGATTTTACCGGCTGGTGCAGGCTTGGATTTTGCTTGTTTTTTTTCTTTTTAGCCATTTTTACTGACTTTTTTCCAGTTTGTTACGAGGGAAATTATCTTTTTTGCTTCAGTAAAAATTCTGGCAGCATCATCCTGCCAGTTCATGGTAGCCATCCCAGGTTATTTCCCAGCGAGCTTTCGGCGAGACATCCCAGTCCCAGTAAAAATCCTTCCCAATTTGTTCTCTTTTAAGGCCTGCTTCCTCTATAATCTGCCTGATTCTTTGCAATTTTTGCGCAAGAAAATCATCGCTATCATATATAATAATAGCATCAAGCCCCAGGTCAAGATAAAGCGAGGAAAAATGGGATATAAATTCTTTCCTGGTTTTAGCAATAATAGAGAGGCGTCTTTTTATACATTGAACCGCTATTTGGTGGAGTAACTTTGTCTTGCGATATGCTGAGTCCGGCAGATTATCAATTATACAGAAAAGGTCAATATCCCCTGCCTCCTCAACCTCTCCCCGGGCAAGAGAGCCAAACAGAGCAAGAGCAACAAAATCGTTACCAAAAACCTGTTTTAATTTCTCTATAAGGCAAAGGATACCTTCTTGCTTCAGGGATATACTTACCCCTCTTTTGACCTTTAAGGTTGCATTTTGCAC
>JACUUP010000018.1 GCA_014859225.1 Candidatus Aerophobota bacterium | reverse complement strand
GGGGCTCGGTGGTATGCGAGCCCCGGTTCATCCATTTTAAGGGAAACTATCTTTTAGTAGCTCGGCCATATCTCCGTCCAGGGAACTTGGAAATGCTTTACCCACAGCTCTTGAATTTTTCTATCGTTTAGCATATGTTCAATGAATAAATTTACCCAGTCCAGCCAGACCTGGTCCCCCAGAGGTACTCCCATAGAAGGAAAGGTTCTGGCGAAGGGCTCTCCCTTTATTTCCCATTCAGGATGCAGCTGTACCTGATATGCACATATGGTGTAACCTTCTCCCACAGCATCAACTTTTCTCTGTTCTAAAGCCAGGAAACAATCGGTCGGTGTCTCGTAGCGAACAATTTCAGTTCCCTCAGGAGCCATCCTGGTGAAAATCAGGTCTATTGTGGTTCCTCGTCCCACAGCTACCCTTTTTCCTCCTGCATCCCTCCAGCTCTGGAGGTCCTTATCAGCCTTACGACCAACCAGTACCAGGGTGTAAGGAGCATATGGTTTGGAGAAGGCAACAGATTGGGCTCGTTCCAGGGTACTGCCAAAACAGGCAATCACTACATCCACCTTCCCGGTGACCAAAAAGGGAACTCTATTAACATTTTTGGTGGGGACAAGTTCCAGTTTCACACCTAAATTCTCAGCCATAAGTTTTGCAATATCTACATCAAATCCTACAATTTCATATTTCTCATCCAGATAACCCCATGGTGCACCGTCAGTTAGGACACCGACCCTCAAAACGCCTCTTCTAAGCACTGTTTTCAAAGTGCTCTCTTCCACCATTTTGGATGGTTGTGCTACAACCATCGTTGCAAAAAGACCAATACACAATATCGCCATTATGAGCAAAGACAGTATGCGTATATGTCTTCTTTTCATCAGCTTACCTCCTCATCTTCTATTGGCTTTGTTGTACAAAACACCCGTTTTTCTTTCTGTTAGCCTTTTGTGTAATTTTCACCTCCTTTTCGGCTTTTTGTTCTGCGGTTTCCCCAAACTTTTTTTAAACTTTTTCCTATTCTTATATTTGCATGTTCCTTTTCATCTTTTTATGCCAATCACACTTTTATCCTTTTTCTTCATCATTATTAACCATTGCCCCGAGTTTCCAGGTTGCAAATTCCACAATAAAATCAGCCAGGCTGTTTGTAGCTGCTTCCAAAAATTTCTGCCCCTTTTTCCTGCTGGCAAGGAGAGGATTACCAATAACACCGGTAGGGGTGAAATCAGATAGGTGTTGAGCCAGACTAACCTTACCTTCTCCCTGAAGGTCCAGAAGAATGTAATCCGTTTTCCAGGTTGGTACTTTGTTCTCAAATAAATCTTCCTTGACCAGCTCAGGTTTAATTATAAGCATACAGGAGGTCTCAAGCTCACCAGCATGGGCTATTCCACCAGGTCCTGATTCTCTGATACGCGCTATTTCTTCACTGGCAACCACCCAGTAGGTCGCTGTTGCAATAATTATCCGGTGTTGGTCCCGTATATTTCTAATTACCACATTTAAAGGAGCGATGTTGCCTCCGTGAGAGTTCAGCAGGAGAATTCTTTTAAAGCCATGGTGAACCAGACAGTTGCAAAGGTCCTGCATTAATGCAATGTACGTGTTGATATTAAGTGATAGCGTTCCAGGAAAATCGAGGTGATGAGACGATGCTCCAAACACTGCAGGGGGGGTGATAATAAAGGGAAGCTTCCCTGCCAATTTTTGCTCCAGCCTTTTACACAGCTCATACCCGATATAACTATCCGTTGCCAGAGGAAGATGGGGTCCATGTTGCTCAATAGAACCTGTAGGGATAATTGCCACTGTATTTTCCCGAGCAACCTGTTTGACTTCAACCCAGGACATCTTATGCAAAAAAACCTTATCCTGACATGCCGCCTCGCTATTTTCTCTCATTTTCTTTCCCCGTATAGATTATTTGTATACCCTATTTTCCGTGAGGTATTTATTCACTACTTCAGAGACTTTCTCCTGTAATCACCTTAAGTATTAAGTTATTAAATATATAGTCTATGAAGTTTAAAAATTCTGTCAACCAAAGGTGCACATCCTTGACAGTCTCTATGGACAGGTTATAATGGGGACAGCAGACAGCGTTTGTACGATATGATGAATAGATAACCACCCAAATGAAGAGAAATTTTGCCATAGAAGAGCTTTCCTGCATCCCTTCCCTTCCAGAACTTTTTCCCTCATTAGCCAACAAACTTTATTTTTCCTTCCTTGATAGTGGAGTTGGAATATACAAGAATGAACTCGGGCGTTACTCTTTCCTTGCCTTTGACCCTTTCCTGATTGTCCAAAGCAAAGGAAAATCTATCAGGATAATAAAAAAAGATAAATTAGAGGCAAAAAGGGAAAATCCCTTTGACATCCTGCGCAGTCTCTTAAATACTTTCCATATTGGTCCTACTCCGACTGACCTTCCCCCTTTTCTCGGCGGAGGTATAGGTTATTTAAGCTATGACCTTTGCCACTTTATTGAAAAAGTTCCTGCAGTTTGCAGGGATGACATAAATATCCCGGAGCTTTTTGTTGCCTTTTACGATAAGGTATTAATAATAGACCATATTTTAAATAAAAGTTTTGCAGCTGGCATCAGGCTCCCGGGTGAAACAGTTGGGGTAGAAAAAAAACTGGAAATGTTCAGGCAAACCCTGTTAAAAAATTTTGACCCTCATCCGGTACCTACTCCCTCCTTAATTTATAAAAAAGCTTTTCCCCCAGAGAGCCTGCCTATTACCTCTAATTTTACCAAACCAGATTATATTAAAGCGGTAAAAAAAGCGAAACAGTATATAGCAGCAGGTGATATTTATCAGGTAAATTTATCCCAGAGATTTGAGACGAACTTAAACATTCCCTCTTTCAGGCTATACCAGATACTCAGAAAAATAAACCCGGCTCCTTTTGCTGCCTATTTAAATTTTGGGAAGGTTGTGGTTGCGAGTTCTTCCCCCGAGCGCTTTTTAAAGTTAATAGATAGAAAGGTGCAAACACGACCCATAAAAGGGACCCGCCCCCGGGGCAAAGACAAAGACGAGGATGAAAAACTGGCAAACGAGCTTTTGAAGAGCGAAAAAGATAGGGCAGAACTAATAATGATTGTAGACCTTGAAAGAAACGACCTGGGAAAAGTATGCAGGTACGGTTCGGTAAAGGTTAAGGAGCTGGTGAAACTTGAAGCTTACCCAACCGTATTTCATACTGTATCCACCATAGAAGGAGAGCTTCATCCCGGGAAAGACAGAATAGACCTTCTCAAAGCAACTTTTCCCGGAGGCTCAATTACGGGAGCACCAAAAGTTAGAGCTATGGAAATCATTGATGAGCTTGAACCGACAAAAAGAAGCATCTACACAGGAGCACTCGGTTATTTTGGATTTAACGGTACTATGGACCTTAACATAGTTATCCGCACTTTTTTAATGAGGAAAAACAAAATTTATTTCCAGGTAGGAGGAGGAATTGTTGCCGATTCTGAGCCAGAAAAAGAATACCAGGAAACCCTGGACAAAGCTAAAGCTCTGATTCAATCTCTACACGAGGAAGTTGATGGAATATAAAATTTTTATCAAGGGAAAATTTTTGCCGGCAAAAAAAGCAAAGATATCTATCCAGGATACAGGATTTTTATTTGGATATGGACTTTTTGAAACTATGCGCTCCTACGAGGGATTTGTTTACAGGCTTGAAGAACATATCAAAAGGCTCAGTTTCTCCGCTGATTTTTTGAAAATACCCCTACCCTTCCCAGGCGCCACAATATCTGAAACTATTCAAAAAGCTCTAAGCATTAACAACCTTTATGATGCCTACATTAAATTAATCCTGTCAGGTGGAATTTATACGGGTAAAATATCTCAAGCTCCTTCGGAGCCTAACTTTATCATCCAGACTCTCCCCTTTGTTCCCTACCCTGACAACTGGTACAAAGAAGGAATTAAAGCAAGCATTGCCAGCATAAAAAAGAGCTCCTCATCATTCATCTATACCCATAAGACTCTAAATTTCCTGGAAAATATAATTGCTAAAAGAGAAGCTGAGGAAAAAGGCTACCAGGAAGCTATTTTCCTGAATACCGAGGGTTTTCTCACCGAAGGCTCTACAAGCAATATCTTTATAGTAAAAAAAGGAAAGGTAATTACCCCCTCTCTATCATCGGGAATTCTCCCTGGAGTAACCCGCAGCGTAATACTTGCCCTTTGCAATCAACAAAGCATTCCATTTGAAGAAAAAAAAGTAAAACCTGAGGAGCTTCTTAAAGCTGATGAGGCTTTTTTAACTAACTCTTTACGAGAGGTGATTCCACTTGCCCGGGTGAACTCTTGCACCATAGGAAAAGGTGAGGTAGGAGATATAACTAAAGTCTTAATGAAAGAGTATAAAAAAGATATCCACAGCTCTAAAGCTAAAACTAACCTTTTAAAATTTCCCCAAGACGCAGAGCATTAACCACATATTACTTCAAACATTTTAGTTTACCCCTTTTAAATGAATCTACCCTTTTCAACCTCACATATTTTGATAAAATTATTATCAGTAACCTCATAATATATTCAAGGAGATTGATATGTCTACATGGAGTTTTAGAGGCCCCACAATTAAGTTCCAGAAAAACGACAAAGTGCAAGTCACAAGAGCTTTCGCTGTCCCGGGCATGGGCATGATTCAGTCGGGTGAAACAGGAACAGTAAAAGATATATCTGCGGCGGGTGAGCCTCTGGTAGAGTTAGAAAACAAAAACCTTGCTTACCTTAACCCTCAGTTTCTTAAAAAAATATAGAACAAAAAATTTTAAAGGGAAGGAGAGAAGAGAAAATGACGATGAGAGAAAGTGTGGAAATTTTCAGGGAAAAGATGGAGGAATATGTAAAAAGTTACGGTTCGCCTACAGGACTAACATTAAGAGACGCAAAAGATGTAAAAGAGTTCGTAAAAGATAAAGGTATAGATTCTATTCGGCTCTGGTTTACCGACCTTTTAGGATTTTTGAAAAGTTTCAGTATAAGCTCTACTGAGTTATCAGATGCTTTTTCTTATGGTATGGGTTTTGATGGTTCTTCTATACTTGGTTACAAAAGAATTCAGGAAAGTGATATGGTTGCCTTTCCCTTACCAGAAACAGTACAGCTTATCCCATTTAAAATAGGCGGCAGCAGAGCTCTTAGAATGTTTGCCTCTATTTATACCCCGGCGGGCGAGCCTTACCTTAGTGATAGCCGGCAAATACTAATTAAAAATTTAGAGAAGCTTTCCCGGTATGACTTTACCCATATGAACATCGGACCTGAGGCAGAATACTTTTATTTTGCCAATAAGAAAGAACCCAAAATACTGGATGAGGCAGGATATTTTGATTTAAATCCGGTTGACCAGGGAGATGGTTTAAGAGAGATAACCGTTTTCGCCCTGCAAAGTATGAATATTCCTGTTGAATATGCTCATCACGAAGTAGCACCCTCTCAGCACGAAATTGACCTCAAATACAAAGATGCACTGACTATGGCTGATAATCTGCAAACCCACAAATGGCTGGTTAAGGAAATAGCTGAAAGAAATGGAGTTCATGCAACTTTCATGCCGAAACCCATCAGAGGTGAAAATGGCTCTGGAATGCATATTCACCTTTCTCTTTTTCGGGGCGAAAAAAATAGCTTTTTTTCCCAGGATGATGCCTGCAATTTATCTGCCACAGCGAAATATTTTTTAGCTGGTATCATTAAACACAGCAAAGAGATGTGCCTCATAACCAATCAGTGGTACAACTCCTACAAAAGGCTTGTTCCTGGATTTGAAGCTCCAGTTTATATCGCCTGGGCAGAAAAAAACAGGTCTGTTCTGGTAAGAATACCCGTATATAGAAAAGGCAAAGAAAGCGCAACAAGGATAGAGATAAGATTCCCCGATGCAGCATGTAACCCCTACCTCGCCTTTTCAGTTCTACTTACAGCCGGGCTGAAAGGTATTGACGCTAAATATCCTCTGCCTGAACCTGTAAATCAAGACCTTTACATTATGTCCGAATTAGAAAGGGAAAGAGCAAAAATTGAGTCTCTCCCTCATGGCCTTTATGCCGCTATAAGAGAGACCACAAACAGTCCTCTTGTAAAGGAAGCCCTGGGAGAAGAAGTGATGGAAAAATTAATAGAGACCAAACTAAAAGAATGGATAAACTACCGTCTGGATATAACCCCCAGAGAAATGGAGGAAAATTTAACCCTTTGATATATCCAGAGCAACTATTGCGATGAGTACGTTATCAAGCGAGACGCCGCCGTCCTATTAAGATGAGAGTGCATCGTAGGACAGGCGTCTCACCTGTCATGAGTTGAGTTGCAGCAGATGCTCAAACTCTTGCTCACCGATGATTTTAACGTTGTATTTTTGCGCCTGAGCCATTTTTGAACCTGCGTTTTTTCCTGCAACAATATAATCTGTAGTTTTGCTTACACTGGAGGTTACTCTCCCGCCTCTATCCTCCACTAATCTTTTAGCTTCCTCTCTGGTAAATCTTTCCAGCTCTCCCGTAAAGACAAAAGTTAGCCCTTTGAGCTTGCCCTCAACAATTTTTTTTCTTCTCTCATATGTTATTCCCAACCTTCTCAACTCATCAATAACTTTAAGATTCTCCTTGCGGGTAAAAAAATCCCTGATACTTCCTGCTACCTCGGGACCTATCTCGTTAATCTGCCAAAGCTCCTCTTCTGAAGCTTTGCTTAGAGATTCAATGTCAGGAAAGTTTTCAGTTAATACTTTTACAAGATGCTGACCTACATGGCGAATCCCCAAACCATACAAAAGGCGCTCCAGGGTTGTTTTTTTGCTTTTCTCAATGGCATTTATCATATTCTCGGATGATTTCTCAGCAAACCCCTCCAGCTTTAAAAAATCCTCCTTTTTCAAGCGGTAAAGGTCGGGGATGCTTTTAACCATAGCTTTGTCTACCAGAGTTTCCACTATTTTATCTCCCAGACCTTCAACATCAAGAGCCTGCCTGGAGACAAAATGTTTAATGCTTTGCTTCAATCTTGCCGGACAGGATATATTGGAACAACGCGCCACAACTTCACCTAAGGGTTGACTGACTTTGGTCTGGCAGATGGGACACAGAGAGGGAAATTCAAACTTTTTCTCCTTACCGCTGCGCTTTTCCTTTATCACTTTCACCACCTCGGGAATAACATCACCTGCTCTTTGCACAAGAACTGTATCTCCAACTCTCACATCCTTTCTATCTATTTCATCCTGATTATGCAGTGTCGCACGTGAAACGGTAACTCCCCCTACCTCAACCGGCTCCAGAATAGCAACTGGCGTCAGGGCCCCGGTCCTGCCAACCTGAACTTTTATGTCTATTATCCTGGTTGTAGACTGGATAGAGGGAAATTTGTAGGCAAGCGCCCATCTGGGACTACGGGATATCTCCCCTAATCTTTCCTGGAACTCAAGCTGGTGCACCTTAATTACTATTCCATCCATCTCAAAGTCGAACTCCTCCCTTACACTTTTCATCTGGTTAAAATACTCTATACATTCCTCAATATTTAAACAAAGTTTATTGTGAGGATTAACTGTAAATCCCCACTTAAGTAAGCTCTGTAGTATCTCCCAGTGGCTTTTAAACTGCCTGTCTTCAACACTACCCACTCCATAGAAAAATATACTTAAGGGACGCTCCGCCGTCACCTTTGGGTCAAGCTGGCGCAAAGAACCGGCAGCAGCATTTCTTGGATTAGCAAAAATAGACTCTCCTTTTTTTTCTCGTTCCTGATTTAACTTTCTAAAGTCCCCTTTACCCATATACACCTCGCCTCTCACCTCAAGCAATTCTGGTAGCGGGAGCTCTTTTTTTAGTAACCTGAGAGGAATAGATTTTATAGTTTTTAAATTATCAGTTACATCTTCTCCCACCTCTCCATCTCCTCTGGTTGAGGCAACCTGCATTATCCCTCCCCTATAGACTATCTCAACCGCAAGACCGTCTATCTTTGGCTCTGTAACATATCTTGGCTTTCCTCCATTAAGTCCTTTTCTTACCCTTCTATCAAAATCATACACCTCAGTTTCCTTGGAAGCATTGGAGAGACTGAGCATGGGTATGGAATGTCTCACTGTTCCAAATTCTTCCCTTGGCAAAGCTCCTACTCTCTGAGTAGGAGAGTCAGGAGTTACAAGGTCGGGGAACTTCTCTTCTAAGTCCTGAAGATGGCGCATCAGCTTATCATACTCAGCATCAGAGATTATCGGCTCATTTAGCACATAGTAGCGGTAATCATGATAGCGGATTTCCTCACGCAGCTTTTCTATCTGTTTTTTAGTCTCTTCTTTAGTTATATCTCTTTTACCCATTTTATTAACCCCCACGTTAAATTTTAGCATATTTTCTCTTTCCTGATAAGGGGGGGGGAAATTGGTTGCTTGCCATTTTTTAATTATTGGCTAATATAGGGGTGAAATAAGCGGAGGTATACAAAATGAGTAAGGGAAGAAGAGATGATTCCATTGAACGGTATCTACTAAGGTCAATCCAGGAAGAACTGGAAAAAAAATGGAAAGAAGCAGAAGATAAGAAAGGTATAAGTAAAGATGCTCGCCTGAAAATAGAGCTTAATAAGCTTCCTTCCCACTGGAGCCAGGCAATATGCCAGGAGCTTGGTTACTTAGAAAGGATGGATAAGGATGAACAAATCCGGCATATAACCCACATCCTCACCAGCAAAAAATTTTTAGAAAAGCTTTTGCTGGAACTTAGCAAAAGTTCACTTTTTATCCTTAAATACCTACTATCCAGAGGGGGATGGTCAACTTTTCAGACTCTGTCCCGCCAGGCAAATACAGATGAAAGCGGGGATAGCTGGTGGTGGGTGGATGAGCCACCATCAAGTCCTCTGGGACAGTTAAGGGAACGGGGTCTTGTGTTCGTGGGTAGAACACCGGTAAAAAATAGATTTTACAAGATTGTAGTTATCCCGAGAGAACTGCGCAAGATTTTATCAGAGATACTGTTAGAAGTTTACTTTCTGAAAGATGCTATGGAAAAAAGAAAGCGGCAAAAGAAAAATTTTTTACCGCAAGAGGAAGAAGATTATCTGGAACTCATCCAGGAGGTGGAAAACTGCTTCAACAAGTACATAGATGATGCTTGCATGCTGGAACAAAGACAAATTGTATCCTTCCTGGAGAATCTACGAAGAAAAAAAACTCCACTGGAGGAAATTGAACAGGCCTGGGAAGATATCCAGTGTTTCATTCATTTTACCGAGTGTTTTTCCTTTGGAAAAACCTGTTTAGAAGATTTCAAAACCTGGGATTTTAGCTATTTTGTATCAAAGTTTATTCCCCGGGAATACGCCGAGCCGGCTCTCACTTATGAGGAAGTTGACCGAATACTGTATAATGTGGCAGAATTTTACAAAAATCTCAAGGAGCAAGGAAAAATCAACTCTGATGCGCAAATCCAGCAAGCTATATCCTGTATAATCAGAAAGGATGGCAAAATTAATAAAATTTTGCCGCCATCCCCTAAAGGTCCTGAAGTATTACTGAAATTAGATGTACCCAGAGAGGGAAAATGTATCCCTTTTACCCGTAATGATTTGTGGAGTATAATAGTTCTTTGCCTGAGATACAGCGAAAACTGGCAATCTATAATCTCTGACCTGGAGAAAAAAGAAGTCAGTAAAAAAATAACAGATGCTAAAGAAAAAAAGAATTATTTAGCCGAACTTAAAAGGAAAATACGGGACAGCAAAATAACTCCATATACACTTCTTTGTTGCTTAAAACCAGATAGACGAGAAATAGATAGGGCTATCAGGTGGTTTTATAAAAAGAAACTAATGTGGGAATAAATGGCTCTACAATAAAAACAGAATAAACAAAAATGACCACACCCGTTTTTGACATCAAAAAACACGAGGTAAGAAATGCAAAAAATAGTTAAAATTTCACTTTCCCTCATGCAAATTTCAGCTTTACTAATTTTCGGGCTGTTTAGCTTGCTCTGGCAGGAAGGAAAGAATGGAGGCAAAAACTTTTTCTTTTTTTTAAGAAACACAAAAAAAGCTATTTTGAGCGTAGCACAAACAAACTTTAAAATCAACCCCGCCTTTGCACAAGTTAACCAAAGACAAGAGAAAGTAATAGTAAGCGTGGTTAAAAAGGAAACTATCCATGAATCTGTGCGGAAAGCCGTAGCACTTGCAGAGTAGAGGGTCAGACCTTGACATTTAAGTTTTAATAAAAACAGATGCCATTTTATTGACTCATTCCTCAAAATTTGATACATCAACGATACGGGAGGTTTTTATGAACCATAAGCAGAATCTAACCCCACGTGAACGAGTACTCACAACTTTGAAGCATAAAGAGCCTGACTACATCCCTTACGACTTGGGTTCCACAAGTGTTACCGGGATTCACTCTGTCACTTATAATAATTTGCTCCATTATTTAGGTAAAGATTATCTACTTAAAAACAGGCAGCAATCATCCCATTATGAAACATTGCAGGGGCTGGCAAAAATAGATGAAGCAATGAAGCGGGCGCTAAAAGTTGATACGCGCGCAAGTTCATTTAAAAACTCTTCTGCCTGGAAATTAGAAATTAAAGAGATGGAAGGTAACAAAGCCTTTACTGACGAATTGGGTTGTATATGGATAAGCCCAAAAGATGGCTATTATTTCGACCAGGTGCCAGGAAAATCCCATCCTCTGGCAAATATAGCCAAGATTGAAGACATTAACAATTATAACTGGCCTGAGCCTAAAGATGCGGCCAGAATAACAAATCTAAGAGCTGAATTAAAGAAAAGATGAAGTTAAAAGACGAATTGATGATTTTGCCCCCGGGGGTGGATACGTATTTGCCAGCATCCACAATATACAAGCCGATGTTCCGCCCGAAAACTTTATGGCAATGTGGGAGACCCTGCAAGAAAATAAAAATTACTAATCTACCTAAAGTTTGCATAAAAACAGTTATATGAAAAATAGCCGCAGCCGATAATTTTTATACATAAGCAAAAAACTGTTAACGCATAAATAACACTAAACTTACTGCCATGATTGCCATTCCTAACACCAGTCCCATAATAGCAGTGTGTCCCCGAGCATACTTTCTTGCGGTGGGTAAGAGTTCATCAAAAGATATAAAAACCATAATCCCGGCAATTACTCCAAACAATATACCAATTAACCCATCGTTTAAAAAAGGCCTTAAGATGAAATAACCTGCCAGAGCTCCCGCGGGCTCTGCCAGACCAGATAGCAATGAGTAGGCAAAAGCTTTTTTACGACTACCCGTAGCAAAAAAAATAGGGACAGAAACCGATAATCCCTCTGGTATATTATGAATGGCGACTGCCACGGCAATGGAAATTCCAAAAAAAGGGTTAACTAAAGCAGCCAGAAATGTTACCAGTCCTTCGGGAAAATTATGGATGGCAATAGCTAATGCGGTTAAAACACCTGTCCTTTTCAAAGATTCGGAAGACGAAGTCTCAGCAGCATCTCCGCGCTTCAATAAGTTCAAATCATGCTCTGACCTTGCCTCATGGGGATTTTCATATTCAGGAATGAGTTTATCAATCAAGGCAGTTATGGCAAAGCCTAAGAAAAAACTCCCCACCGCAATCCAGCTTCCCGCTCGTAAGCCATAAAGCATGCCAAGGGTTTCTTTTGATTCTTGCAGTATTTCCACAAAGGAGATGTAAACCATTACACCTGCGGATAGCCCAAGACCAAAGGAAAGAAAACTTGTATTGGACTTTTTTACAAAAAAAGCCAGGCAACTTCCCACGCCCGTGGATAAGCCTGCAAACAAAGTGAGCAAAAAAGCAAACAAAACTGGCTGTGGCATGAGAGTTCCTCCGAAGCTCTTAAATATTATTTTTTAAGTTAATTAAGGTTTGTGGTTTTTTACCGGGAAAATCTCAGTTTAATTTACAAAGAAATATCCACAGCTTCCCCCAATTTAAGCGACCTCTGGGCTGCCTCAAGCACTTTGACCACTTTCAACCCCTCCTCTCCATCGGTAAGGGGAGGGCTATTTTCTTCAATGCATTTTATAAAGTGCAAACATTCCTCCCTTAAAGGCTGCTTATCGTCAACGTTCACTATAGCTTCATTGTTCTCCCTTACATGGAAGTTTATGCCACTTTTTTCCTGCTCTACATGTATTCCTTTGTCGTACATTTTTAATTTACAGATGGGAGAAGCAAGCTCATCAAAAACAATCATTTTTTTTTCTCCAACAACCTTCGTCTTTCTAACCTTTTCCTGGTCAATCCAGCTTGTATGGATATGGGCAAAAACTTCTTCATCAAAAAACAAAGTCAAAAACACAACATCTTCTATACCCTTTTCCTTCTGCAGAAAACTTTTTCCCACAGCGATAACTTTTTCAGGGTATCTGCCAAGAAGATAAACTGCAGTGTAAACATCGTGTGTTGCAAGACACCACATAACATTTTCCACCCTCCTCACCCTGCCAAGAGCAAGTCTCTGGGACTGAATATAAAAGATTTTTCCCAGCTCACCTGTCTCAATTTTTTCCCGCATTTTCAAAACTGCGGGGTGATATCTTAAAAGATGTCCCACCATCAGTTTTTTGCCTTTTTTATGAGCAAGCTCAACAAGCTCAGCAGCATCCCTGCTGCTCAAGGTTAAAGGTTTTTCCACAAGAACATGTTTATCAGCATCAAGCGCACCTCTGGAAAGCTCAAAATGGGTGTGGGGCGGGGTAGCAATAATAACTGCATCTATTTTTGTGTTAGTCAAAACCTTCGCATAATCATCCACTGTTTTTACCGTGGGATAATTTTCCTTTACCCACTTGAAGGAGGCAGGATTAGAATCATAACAAAAAAGAAGATTAGCTTGCTTGACATCATAGAAATTTTTAACCACATTTTTCCCCCAAACACCTACCCCGGCAACAGCTACATTTACCATCGTTTTCCTCCACTAATATTATAAATCATTCAACAGGGCTGTCAAAATGTAGCCTCAAGAATTTAAGTTAACGCGCTTAATTGACCCAATACAAAATTACTGGTATTATTATAAAGGGTTGAAAAAATGAATGAGGAGGTTGTAAGAGATGTCTACTTCAAAAAATGCAGATAAGTTAGCTATGTTCTGTTATCAGTGTTCCCAGACTGTTAGGGGGACAGGCTGCACTGTAAAAGGAGTGTGCGGAAAGGAGGCAACGGTTGCTCGTCTTCAAGACAACCTTCTTTTTGCTATAAAAGGTATAAGCGCTTATCTGTATCACGCAAGAGAACTTGGATATGCAGATGAGGAAGTGGACGCCTTTTTAGAAAGTGCCTTTTATTCAACTTTAACCAATGTGAATTTTGATGCAGAAGATTTTCTCAGATTAGCTATTGATGCTGGAAGGTTGAATATTAAAACAATGAAACTTCTCAAAAAGGCGCACATTGAAACCTACGGTGAACCGCAGCCTACCGGGGTAAAAACAGGAACAGTTAAGGGACGCGGAATAATTGCCACCGGTCACGGGTTAAAAGCACTTGCCGAACTACTTAAACAAACAAAGGATACGGGTATTAATGTTTACACTCACTCCGAGCTTTTGCCCGCTCATGGATATCCTAACCTGAAAAAGCACCCGCACCTCGTGGGCAATCTGGGGAAAGCATGGTTTGACCAAAAAAAGTTATTCTCTTCCTACCCGGTTACCATTCTTGGAACTTCCAACTGTGTTTTAATACCAAAAGAAGATTACCGGGACAGGATTTTTACCACAGGACCTGCCAGACTTCCCGGGGTAAAACACCTTTCCGGCTACGATTATACCCCTCTAATTGATAAGACAAAATCTTTACCTGAACTGGAGGAAGAAGAAGGAGAAGTTACGTTAACAACCGGTTTTTCCAAAAGCACCATTTTATCGTTAAAGGATAAGATTAAAGAACTGGTAATGAAAGGTAAAATTCGCCATTTCTTTATGGTTGGGGGATGTGATTCGCCCCTGAAAAAAGGGGAATACTACAGAAAATTTGTTCAACAACTACCAGAGGACACAATTATCCTGACCTGTGCCTGCGGTAAATTCAGAATTAACGACCTTGACCTTGGTCAGATTGAAGGCATACCCAGATTAATAGATGTTGGACAGTGCAACGATGCTATTGTCGCCATAGAAGTTGTAGAGGCACTGAGTGAGCTCTTTGGTAAAGGAGTAAATGAGCTTCCCGTAACGTTAGTTCTTACCTGGATGGAACAGAAAGCAGTTGCTATTTTGTGGAGTTTGCTCTCAATTGGCATAAAAGGGATATATCTTGGGCCAATTCTTCCTGCCTGGATAAATGACGATATTCTCAAGATATTGAAGGAAACTTATAATATCCGACTCATAAGCAGTCCGGAGGAGGATATAAAACAGATATTAGGTTAGTAGGTTAGGGCTTGAGCATTTCACATTTCTTCCCTTTCCCATTGAAAATGTGATATTTCAAGACCAGACCCCTCTCTCTTGACCTCCTTTTTTGACCCATTTTTCTTTTTCTCCAATTTTTATATAATCCATATCGTATGAAAAAAGGAAAAAGGGACACAAAAAAAGAGGAAAGAAGAATAGAGCACCGCTTTTTTGCCAAAACTAAAGCCTGGGAGCTCTTTGAAGAAGCACAGCAGGCTGCAGAGAAGGAAAATTTCTCTGTTGCCATTCAGCTACTTACCCGGGCTACAAAATCTGACCCCCATTTCGTTCCTGGCCACATTTACTTGGGATATCTCTACAACAGAGAGAATAAGCCGCAGTTAGCCCTGAGCCATTTGTGGGAGGCTAAAGGTGAAGACCCGCAAAATCCTTTTGTATATCACTATCTGAGCGATAGCTATCTCTTCCTGGATAGGATAGAGGAGGCTGATGATTGTTGTGAAAAAATTATCTCCCTGCTCACGCAGAAGAAAAATCTCTCTTCCTTAGAAAAACAAATAAGACAAGAGGCAAAAGAAAGACGCCAGATGTTTAAAGAAATGAGAGAGGAGAAGGCAAAGCAGATTGCTCAGAGGGTGAGAGAAAAAATCCAGGAAAAAGATGCGAGATATGAACAGGTGGCAAAAAGTAAAGAACCCACAGAAAAGCAAAAAGGGGAAACTAACCTGAGCCTGGAAAAAGTGCTAACAGAGCTTAACATTGCCCAAAAATTCACCTTTAAAGAAAATAGGGAGCTTACTCAGGCTATTCAAAACAAGCAATACCAGCCATTTGATTTGTATACCTTGCAAGGTCAGGCTGCTGAGCTTTCCCTGCTTAAAGGATTTGACCATCTGATGTGCCTTAATCAACTCAGGGGAGTAGAAAAGTTCTGGTATCAGATTGAGGCGGTACGAAAAACATTAAAATACTTCCGGGGAAGAGTTCTTCTCTGTGATGAGGTAGGTCTGGGAAAAACAATTGAGGCAGGAATGATTCTGAAAGAATACCTTATGAGAGCACTGGTGCGCAAAGTCCTTATTCTCACCCCTCCTTCTCTTGTGGTTCAATGGAAAGATGAGATGCAGTCCAAATTCAACCTTAATTTTGTCACCACGGATGATTCCTCCTATCAAAAGGAGGGAAAACTTTTCTGGAAAAAAAATGCCTTTATAATCGCTTCCCTGCATATTGCCAAATCCGAGAAAAATTTTGAGGCTGTCAGCAGTATAGATTACGATTTAGTAATCCTGGACGAGGCTCATCATTTAAAAAACAGAAGAACTCTTAGCTGGAAATTTGTAAACTCCTTGAAGAAAAAATTCATACTGCTTCTCACCGCAACCCCGATTCACAACAACCTTATGGAACTTCATAATCTTATTACCTTGCTGAAACCGGGACATCTTCAAACCGCCTCTTCTTTCAGAAAATCCTTTGTAAAAAGAGGTGACCCCCGAATTCCTGAGAACAGAGAAAAACTAAGAGAGCTTCTGCAACAGGTAATGATAAGGAACACCAGGAGCCTGGCGAATATTAATCTACCGAAAAGGTATGCCACGACCTTCAGGCTACACGCAGAAAACTGGGAAGAGGAATTTTACTCTGAGCTCAGCAGCTTCGTCAAAGAAAGCTACCTCTCTTATCATCTTGACCGCTTCACCTGCACTCTCCTGCAAATGGAGGCAGGTTCCAGTTCTCAGGCGGTAGCATCAACACTTTTTAATCTGGTACAAAAAGAAAGACTTCCCCCACCCATCCTGAATAAAGTAAACGAGCTTATTCAACTATCTAAGAGCATCTCAACCTCCGCCAAGGCTAAAAAACTGATAGAAATTTTGAATAAAAATGAGGATAAGGTTATTGTCTTTACTAACTACATGCTTACCCAAACTTTTTTAGCCAGCACTCTACAAAAAGAAGGAATACCCTACACCCTTTTTAACGGGAGTTTGTCTACCCGGCAAAAGGAAGAGAACATAAATCTTTTCCAGAAAAAGGTTAAAGTTCTCATCTCTACAGAAATTGGAGGAGAAGGGAAGAACATGCATTTTTGCAGAACTATGGTTAACTATGACCTTCCCTGGAACCCCATGCGCATAGAGCAAAGAGTGGGAAGGATACACCGAATAGGTCAACAAAGAGACGTTTTCATTTTCAACCTCTCTGCCAGGGGAACGGTGGAGGATTATCTTCTGGAAATACTGGATAAGAAAATCAATATGTTTGAACTGGTGATAGGAGAGATGGATGCAATTCTTGGAAATCTTGATGATAGCAAAGATTTCTCCGATATACTCATGGATATATGGCTTCAGGATAACAAAGAGGAGGAGTTTGAGAAATTGGGAGAAAAACTTATTGAGGCCAAAAAAAGGTACCAGAAGATAAAAGAATACGACCAGCAAATATTTCAGCACGACTATGAGCTATAACCTGCAGGATTTTGTAATCAGGATAATTGAGGTAAAAGGAGGAATAGTAGACTCTAAAAAAGAGAACAGGAAAAGCATTGATGCTCTTTTTCCTCCTCAGCTTCAAAAAAAACTTTGCCTGGAAGAATATGAAACACTTTCTTTTTCTCCCGATGAGCCGGGGAAACTGATAACTTACGGTTCTCCTCTTCTGGACGACATCCTTTCCCTGAGTGAAGATATTGGATTGACAACAGCCGTAGCTGTAAACGATGTGAGTTTAAAAAAAGAGGGAATACCAGAGCTAATTGATGAGAAATTCCAGTTTATAAATGTGAAAAATTTGGGTCATACTTTCAGTGAAAGGGTAACCTGCTCTTATCTGGTGGTTAACTTCAGGGTGAGTATCATCTCAGATGAGAGAAAAGAAGACCTTACTTCAATTATGGTGGACGAACAAACCCTCAGAACTTTTCAGGATACCAGATTTCCATTTTCCTTTCCCTTCAGTTTTCAGGAAAAAGAGCCTGTTGACATTCTTGAAGTCTATTGCTTACCAGAAGTGATAGAACGGGCAAAGCAAAAGGCTACAGCCAGGATAAGAGAGAACCTAAAAGAGTTTATGAAAAGCCACGTGAGAAGAATGCGAAGAGATATTGAAAGACTGGGGAATTACTACGAGGATTTGAAAGAGGAGCTAAAACGCAGAGAACAGAGAAAATCACTTTCCCCTGAGGAAAAAGAGAGTATTCCAGGCAAAATCAAGGCAGTAGATATGGAATTTCAAAGAAAAAAAGAGGACCTGAAAGATAGGTATTCCCTGAAAGTTTCTCTTTCACCTTTCAGCGCTTGCCGGATATACCTACCCAAAGTGGTAACAAGATATGATGTGCAAAGAAAATCTCAGGAAAAAAGCATTCTGTTTTTCTGGAACCCTCTACTCAAGGAACGAGAACCGATAGAACCACTTGTATGTGATGCTTGCGGAGAAGAAACCTACGGTGTATTCTTGTGTGACCAGCTTCACACTCTCTGTCCCCACTGCCATTTTTCCTGCCCGGGATGTGGCAAAAAAATCTGCAAAAAATGCTTTCCCCAGCACTGCCCTGCATGTAAAAACAAATGGTAAAAGGGGTCTATAATAGTTGCGGATGAAGAAAATGATTCCTGGGATTACATTTTCAAAATGTTTTAACAAAGTTAAACAGTTGTCGTAATCAATTTGTATGAACTTGCATTTAATTCCTTTTCTGACAAAAATTAAAAATCGGAATATCCAGAATATCCGTCTTTTTATTTAACAGCCTCTTTAATAAGCTCTTTATTCAATAACTTCAGCTCATTCTTATCAACTAAAAATCGTTCTACATCCCTTCTAACTCTGGCAAAATCTATTTTCTCTAACTTTTCCCGTAAAAATTCTTTGAAATTTTCCTGAGTAATATTCATCTTTTTATTCTCTGTTTGAGAGATAGCATTATTTAAAAGCACAAAATTAGGCAAAA
>JACUUP010000173.1 GCA_014859225.1 Candidatus Aerophobota bacterium | reverse complement strand
AAGCGGTTATTACCGGTTTTGTCGCCTCTTTTTTGATGAAGGTAAAACCCGAGGTCCTGAAGTAAATAAAGGGGGTCAGGTCTTGCAATATCACATTTTCAATGGTTATAGCTGAGGTCTTAAACCTTCGATATAAAGCACACTAATTCTTTGGAGCATAATTTCTATTATGTGATATTGCAAGACCTGACCCCCCCCAAAAAAAGACAGGAAGATTTTATGAAAAAGGCACACAGAGTCTGGTTGTGGTTGGTTGTCGTGACGATAGTCTTTTTGTGGAACATGCAGGTAGCTGCTCACTTTGGAGGGCTTATCCCTTCCAACGATATTGTGGGTATGCAGGACAATAAAACCATAGTTTTAGCTGTAAAGTTTTTTCATCCCATGGAGAATACCTACATGGAGATGCAGAAACCACAAAAGTTTGGTGTGATGATTGATGGACAAAAATTTGATTTACTTGATAGTTTGCAGGGGAAAAAAGGAAAAGGACCTGAGCAAACTGAATATTTTACCTGGTGGCAGGCTGAATATACAATCAGAAAACCTGGGGACCATATCTTCTACGTTGAACCTGAACCTTACTGGGAGCCGGCGGAGGACTGTTACATTGTGCACTATACCAAAGTATACGTAAATGCACTTGGGCTTGAGGTAGGATGGGAGGATGAGATTGGTCTTGAAACTGAGATTGTGCCACTTACAAGACCTTATGGACTTTGGACAGGTAACATATTCACCGGCATAGTTAAGCTTAGGGGGGAAGTAGTTCCTTATGCAGAAGTTGAGGTGGAATACTATAACCAGGATGGACTTGTAGAAGTTCCGGCTGAGCCCTACATTACCCAGGTAGTCAAAGCGGACAAGAACGGTGTTTTCTCTTATGCCATGCCCAAAGCCGGTTGGTGGGGATTTGCTGCCCTCAGTGAAGCTCCCTGGACACGGAAAGGACCTGATGGAGAAGAAAAAGCAGTTGAGATTGGTGCGGTTATCTGGGTGAGAACAAGAGACATGAAGTAAATCCTGCACGAGGTAGTGTCAGGCAAAACTATGAAGGATTTTTCGGGAAGAGAGGGAGGGAAACAGTTCTCCTTCCCTTTGAGGGAGAAGAATGAAGAAAAATAAATCTGTCCCCATTTTCTGTGTTATTTTTTTAATAACTACAGCAAATTCTGTTTTTGCCCACCGGGTCAACATTTTTGCCTATATGGAAAATGATACAGTTTATACGGAAAGTTACTTTGCTGATGGCACAAAGGTAAAAGCAGGTATCATTCAGGTATACGATAGCTCAGGTGAAATACTACTGGAAGGAAATACGGATGATAATGGTTGGTTTCATTTCAAGCTCCCCAAAAAGGATGATTTGAACATTATTCTTCTTGCGGGAATGGGACATCAGGCAAGCTATATTCTATCAAGAAACGAGCTGTTAGAAAGCATGCCCGCGGGGAAACTCCAGGAGGAAAAAATAAAAGATGTACCAACAGAACAAAGTCTATCTCTTGATACACTTAAACTCAAAGAGTTGATAGATGCATCGCTTGATGAGAAGTTACGACCGGTTACAAGAGAGCTTATCAGAATGCAGCAGAAAAGAATTTCCCTAACAGATGTTATAGGCGGAATCGGTTATATCTTCGGTATTACGGGAATTTTGTTTTATTTACTCAGCAAAAAAAGGAGCTAAGGAAAAAATGCATCTACCGGAAATTGACAAGTTTTCTCATCTTAAATCGCCACTTCATTCCTGGGACCCGAGAGTGAAAATAATTTCTATTTTGACTTTGATATTCTCTGTCGTGCTGGTGCAGGATTTGAGGGGGGCTTTACCTGGAATCGCAGTGGCATTTATTTTACTTTTCCTTTCCAGGATTCCTTTCTCCTTTGTTTTTTTGCACCTGCGGTGGGTCCTTTTATTTCTGGGTGTCTTCTGTCTTATTATCTGCCTGACTGTTCCGGGCAGCTTCCTGGTGAAGTTTGGTTTCCTGCACGTATCCCGTGAGGGAATAGAGCTTAGTGCTCTGGTGAGCTTAAGAGCAATCAGTGCGGTTATTCTCATATTCCCCATGATAGGAACAACCAGGTTCAATCTAACACTCAAAGCTTTGCAGACAATGAAAGTGCCCGATAAACTCATTCAACTTCTTATGTTCAGCTATCGCTACATTTTCCTTTTCCTGGACGAAGGTCAGATGATGTTTGTGGCAGCTACCTCCAGAGGATGGACAAAAAAAACCCGTTTTTCTACACTCAAAACCATGGCAAATCTCGTGGGTATGCTACTGGTGCAAAGTTTTGAGAGAACCGAAAAGATAAAAGATGCTATGCTCTCCCGGGGCTACAGCGGAAAAATCAATGTTATTGATGATTTTAACCTTCACCCCGCAGATTTTGTTAAGGCATGCCTGATCATGGCTTGCGCCATAACCCTACATTTTTCAGGATGGATTATCGCATGAAAAACCTGATAAAAGTGAAAAACCTGCACTACGCATATCCCCAGGGGAAAAAAGCCCTCAGGGGAATTACCATTGATATTGCCCAAGGTGAATCTGTTGGCCTTATCGGTCCAAATGGTGCGGGTAAGTCCACACTGCTTCTTCATTTGAACGGAATTCTTATGGCAAATCAAGGGTGGGTGGAAGTTTTAAACCTGAGGGTAGAGGAGAAAAATTTAGCCCAGCTCAGGAAAAAAGTAGCTATCGTTTTCCAGGAACCTGACCATCAGCTTTTTATGCCCACCGTTTTTGATGATGTTGCCTTTGGCCCGCTTAATGCAGGGAAGTCTCAGGAGACGGTGAAGGAAAAAGTCAAAAGCGCTCTCCAGAAGGTAAGAATGGAGGAATACGAAGAAAGATGCCCCCATCATTTAAGTTTTGGGGAAAAGAAAAAAATTGCCCTGGCTACAGTTTTATCAATGGACCCTGAAATTCTCATTCTTGATGAGCCCTCCAGCAATCTTGACCCACGGGCACGCAGGCACCTGATAGAGCTACTTAAAAGTATAAACCTCACCAAGATAATATCAGGTCACGATTTAGAACTCATCCT
>JACUUP010000172.1 GCA_014859225.1 Candidatus Aerophobota bacterium | reverse complement strand
CCTCTGATCTGGATGGAGCGTAGATGGGCATATAAGCCTTCCTGTCGGGCAAGATGACATATAGGCTCTTCCATTGATGCAAGAGCCCTTAGAGAGAGTTTTTGGTAGCTAATCCTTTTCAAGAAGCTATGTACCGAAAGACCTGATGAAAATCTGGCGGCACCTCCGGTGGGAAGTATATGATTTGTTCCGGTAAAGTAATCTCCGGCAGCAACCGGAGAAAATGCTCCCAGGAATATAGAGCCGGCATTTTTTATGTGAGGTAAAATCTCATCGGGGTCCCGGGTTATAATTTCAAGATGCTCCGGCGCAAATTCATTGGCAAAATCTATCCCCTGCTTCAAATCATCAATAATAATAATGAATCCATTTACTTCAAGGGAAGAACAAATTATGTTTTTTCTCTTGGCATTCTCTATCTCCTTCTTGATGCCATCATAAACTTGCCATGCTAACTTGTCTGAATCTGTCACTAAAATACTCCAGGCATCCTCAGCGTGTTCAGCCTGAGATAGCATATCCCATACAATAAAAAGGGAGGTGGCGCTATCATCGGCTAAAATGAAAACTTCACTTGGTCCTGCCAGACAGTCAACTCCCACCTTACCCAGACTTGCAAGATAAGCTTTGGCGCAGGTAACATATATGTTACCAGGACCTGCAATAATATCCACGCGGGGAATGCTCTGGGTTCCATAGGCAAGTGCGGCAATCGCTTGAGCTCCTCCTGCATTTACGAGAAGATTGGCACCGGCGATATCGGCTGCCACCATAACTTCGGGTCGCATCTTCCCATCGGCAGAAGGGGGACTACAAACAACAATTTCGCGCACATTCGCCAATTTTGCCGGAACACACCCCATTATTGCAGTAGAGGGATAACTCGCCTTTCCACCCGGAACATAGATGGCTGCTTTTTCCACAGGAGAGAACTTTTGTCCAAGGGTATATTGACCATTAGAAGTATATTTGGTCAAAGACCATTTTTCTGGCAGTTCGCCACGATGGAAATCCTCCACCTGTTTTTGCATCTTTTTGAGCGCTCGTATCAGTGATACAGGAAGGGTGTCATAAGCTTTTTTAATATCATCTTTGCTAACGATTAAAGAATCTTTGGTTAATGTAACCTTGTCAAATTGTTGCGTGAAATGCAAAAGAGCACTATCGCCTTTTTCTTTTATTTCCTTTACGATGGGAATAATACGGGGGATAATGTTTTCAAACTGGAGGGAAAACCTGTTAATAAGGCTCTGGTATTCACTTCGGGATAGGTCTTTTAATTTTACCGGTGCTCTCAATGTTTCTCCTTTTCAGGTTGTGTTTTATGTTTTTTTAGAAAGATGTCAATTGCATGATGGAGTTAATTCCAATTTTCCCAGGGCAAAGCCGGGTTTTGCCTGAAGTATTTTGACTGAAACAATGCTTCCTCTCAGCTTGTGTATGCTGGCAGCTTGAGGGTGAATGAGAACTTTGATATAGTTGTGGGTATACCCAGGGTAAAAACCAGTTTTCAAATCTTTTTTACCTTCAACTAAAACGGGCAGGCTTTTCCCGATAAATTTATGTATAAACTCGTGGGAAAGAAGCAGGGAAAGTTCCCTTAAAGCGTTGCTCCTTTTCTTTTTCACTACCTCTGGAACCTCTGGCTTCATCCTGAAGGCGGAAGTCTCGGGGCGAGGAGAAAAAGGAAATATGTGGAGCCTGTGAACCTCAAGCTCTTTTACAAAATGTAAAGTATTCTGGAAATTATCTTGCGTCTCGCCGGGAAAACCAACTATAATATCTGCGGTTACCCCGAGAGCAGGAATTTTCTGCCTGAAATCTGCTACCAGTCTTTCAACCTGACTGGCGGTGTATTTTCTACCCATTTTTTTCAAAATCTCATCATCTCCACTTTGCAGGGAAAGGTGAAGATGGGGACAGATGTTAGAAGAGGAGGAGAATAGATTTAAAAGTCCTGGGGGAATAAGATGCGGCTCCAAGGAACTTAGCCTTATCCTCACCCCACCACTCAAGTTAGGTAAAATCATCTCTAAAAGATGTATTAATGATAAGGGCGGGGTAAAATCTTTTCCATATAAAGCAAGATTAACTCCGGTTAAAACAATTTCCCTGTATCCTGCACTATCAAGGTTTTTAATCTCCCGCATAATATCGTCAGGATGTCTGCTGCAAATATTTGTTCCTCTCACATAGGGAACCTTACAGTAAGTGCAAAGCTGGTTACATCCATCTTCAATCTTGATGAATGCTCTTTCATGACCAGCAAAACTGTGAATCAAAAAGTTACCATCAAGAGAAGTTTGAGGAAAAAGAAGTGACTCAATCTTCAACTTGTCCTGATTTTTTATTATTTTTGCCCGGGGAATTTTTTTCTTTATGTTTTCAGCCTCAGCTTCAATCATACAGCCTGTCAGCAAAATTTTTGCCCGGCTATTTTTCCTTGCAGCCTGCCGGGCAAGATATATTGATTTGCCATCGGCGCGGGAGGTTACAGTGCAGGTATTTATTATGTAAATATCGGCGGAGGAAGAAAAAGGGACTATTTTGCACCCTGCCCTTTCCAGCCTTTCTTTAATTACCTGAGTTTCATATTGATTAGTTTTGCAGCCAACGGTTGCCAGCGCCACGCCTGGCATATATCCAAATTGGGGGTTAGGTCTTAACATGCGGATACCCACCGACGCACGTATAAGAGGAGAGACAAATTTATTGAGGTTACTAACTAATCAAACTCTAGCAAGGTATTTTTTAGCCAGTTTTTCCATAATCTCTTTTCTTAACCTTTTAGAAGCGTCCACCACCTCAATACTCAGTATCTCTCCTTCTTTACTAATATCAAGAATAATACCTTCTGCGAGTTCCTCGCTATAATCAAACTTTCCCTCTCCCAAGTCTATGTTCAAAACATCAATGTTTTTTACGTATCTAATTTGCATACATTTACTCCTCTAAATCTAAATATCTTTCTGGCTTTGTAGGATAGGCGAGACGCCTGTCCTACTCTTATTTTCTATTATAGACCCTGCTAACCTAACCGAAGATGTTTTTTACCTTGCGGAAAAAATCTTTTATCCTGGGCTG
>JACUUP010000171.1 GCA_014859225.1 Candidatus Aerophobota bacterium | reverse complement strand
TTTAACTGGTGGCACTGGTTCTTTTGGTAAGAAATTTACTGATATAGCTTTAAGGGAATACAACCCCAAGGTTATACGCATATTTTCCCGAGGGGAGTTATTGCAGCAACTAATGCGAAAAGAGTTCAATAACAACACGAGATTACGCTTTTTTATCGGCGATGTGCGGGATAGAGGCAGGTTATACAGAGCAATGAACGGGGTTGACATTGTGGTTCATGCAGCCGCCCTCAAGCAGGTTCCAACATGTGAGTATAATCCAATAGAGGCTGTTAAAACAAACATTGATGGCACAGCTAATGTGATAGATGCGGCTATTGATAACGAAATTGAAAAAGCAATTTTTATAAGCACTGACAAGGCTGTTCATCCAGTTAATCTTTATGGTGCAACGAAATTAGTTGCGGAAAAGCTATTTATCCAGGCAAATGCCTACACCGGCGGGAGAAAGACTAAGTTTAGTTGTTGCCGATATGGCAATGTCATTGGTAGTAGAGGTAGTATTATTCCTCTTTTTTTCCAGCAAAGGAAAAATGGCAGGATTGCCATTACTGATGAGCGAATGACTAGGTTTTGGATTACATTGGAACAAGGAGTTCGTTTTGTTATTGATTGTATAGAAATAATGCATGGTGGGGAGGTTTTCGTTCCCAAGATTCCCAGTATGAAAGTTACCGATTTAGCAGATATAATTGCTCCAGAGGCAAAAAAGGATATAATAGGAATTCGTCCAGGGGAGAAAATCAACGAAATTCTGTTAACAGAAGAAGAAGCACGTCACGCCAAAGAATTTGATAACTTTTTTGTCATTGAACCAGAGCATGCTTTTTGGGACCAGCGTAACTTTGAAGGCGGAGTACCGCTTCCTGAAGGCTTTAAGTTTGCAAGCGATTCTAACAATTCATGGTTAACAAAAGAGGAAATTCAAATAATGATAAGGGAGTTTTCAGGTGGAAGAGCTGACAAGTAAAGATGCACGCTTCAAACAGAGAAGGTTTTTATCTTATGGACATCAACTGATAGATGATAGTGATATTGAAGCGGTTGTGAAAGTTTTAAAAAGTGACATGATTACTCAGGGTCCTTGTGTTGGCGAATTTGAACAAAATCTTTCCAGCTATTGTAGGGCAAATTATGCGGTGGTTTTTTCTTCTGGAACAGCAGCTTTTCATGCTGCCTATTTTGTTGCAAACATTAAGAAAGGTGATGAAATAATAACTTCACCCATTACTTTTTTGTCTACCGCCAATGCAGCTTTATTTCTGAGTGCTCGCCCCGTATTTGCAGATATTGAAGAAGACACAGGGAATATCAATCCAGGTTTCATAAAAAAAGCGATTACCAAAAAAACAAAAGCGATTGTTCCAGTTCACTACGCTGGACATCCGGTACATTTAGAGAGAATTTCAGAACTGGTTCAAGAACATAATTTGTTGGTAATAGAGGATGCCTGTCATGCATTGGGTGCAGAGTACAAAAATGAAAAAGTAGGAAGTTGCAGATACTCAGATATGACTGTTTTTAGTTTCCATCCGGTAAAATCAATAACAACAGGTGAAGGAGGAGCAGTTTTAACGAATAACAAGGAGTATTACAAAAAGCTTATAATGTTTAGACAGCATGGGATGACAAAGAATAAGGCTGACTTTAAAGAATTTTCTTCAGGAGATTGGTACCATGAGATGCAGATTTTGGGTTATAATTATAGATTAACTGATATTCAATGTGCCTTGGGCATATCCCAATTAAAGAAATTGGATGAATTTATTCAAAGAAGAAGAGAAATTGTAGAAATTTATAAAGATGCATTTAAAGAGAATGAATTTTTTGATTTGCTAGTTGAAAAGAATTATGCCAGGTCTTCTTGGCATCTTTACCCTATTAGGCTAAAGGATAGGTTTAAAGATAAAAAAAGGGAAATTTTTACAAAACTCAGAGAAGAAGGTTTGGGTGTTCAGGTACATTATATCCCTGTTTATTGGCAACCTTATTACCGGCAATTGGGCTATGAGAAAGGAATCTGCCCAAAGGCCGAGGATTTTTACCGAAAGGACATAAGTATCCCCTTGTATCCATCTATGGACAATGAAGATGTTGCATATGTGATAGAGAAAATATTTGAGGTTTTTCAAGAGGCTTAGATTGATAATAGGAGCAATAATTCAGGCAAGAATATCTTCAACAAGACTGCCGGAAAAAATTTTAAAAGAGCTTCCCTATGGAAGTGGCATAACTGTTTTGGAACAGGTTATAAGAAGATTGCTCAGGTCACAAAAATTAGATAAAATAGTTGTTGCGACAACAGAAGAAAAAAACAATGATAAGATTGTTAAAATAGCTGAAAAACAAAATGTTAAATGGTTTATAGGGAGCATAGAAAATGTCTTATTAAGATATTATCTGGCAGCAAAAGAAAATAATATTGACATAGTTGTAAGAATCACAAGTGATTGCCCTTGCATTGATGCAGAAGTGATAGATTTAATAATACATGACCACATAGAAAAAGCAGCCGATTATACCTCAAATGCTCTCGTGAGGACGTATCCTCACGGGCTTGATGTGGAGGTTTATAATTTTAATGCATTGGAAAAAGCCTACAAAAATACAGAGAAAGATTATGAAAAGGAGCATGTTACTCCTTATATTTATAAGAACTCTCATCTTTTCAAAATAAATAAAGTGAAGGCACCACAGGAGCTTTTTGCACCGAATATACGAGTGACTCTTGATACAGAAGAGGATTATGCCTTGCTCTGCACAGTATTTGATTATTTATACTTTCAAAATGAATACTTTGGTGTCTGCGAACTGGTAAATCTTTTCAATCAAAAGCCGTGGTTAAAATTAATAAATAAAAAAGTGGTTCAAAAGAGAATTTGTGAAACGCTGGAAGATGAACTGGAGGAAGCAGCTAAGGTATTGGACCTGCAAGATCTCAAAAGAGCTAAAGAGTATATTGAAAGACAGCTTATATGAGGGTATTTTTAATAACTGAGGGGGGTAGGAATATTGGCTTTGGTCATGTTACAAGATGCATTTCTTTGTGTGAGGCTTTTGAAGAAAGAGGAATAACTCCCCAGCTTATAGTAAATGGTGACGATAGCATCGAAGGTA
>JACUUP010000017.1 GCA_014859225.1 Candidatus Aerophobota bacterium | reverse complement strand
GTAGGACAGGCGTCTCGCCTGTCACTGCGAGTCTGACCTGACCCTCCTATTTTTCAGGAGCTCATCAAGGGGAAGTGTGTTTATCACATCTTTTTTCTCCAGCCAGGCTCTACGAGCGGTAATTACTCCAAGTTTAATAAAGTCAAGCGAATCTTTACTGTGAGCATCGGTATTGAGGACGATTTTTACCCCTCTTTTTTTCGCCTCCTTTACCCAGTAATCTGTTAAATCAAGACGCTCGGGCTGTGAGTTTATCTCCAACCATACTCCTTGCTCTTTAGCTACATCAAGAACTTTATCAAGGTTAATAGCATAAGCTTCCCTTTCCCCTAAAAGCCTGCCCGAAGGATGAGCAAGAATATGCACCAGTGGGTGGCGCATAGCTTTAACTACCCGCTCGGTCATACTTTTTTCATCCTGTTTGAATCCTGTATGGATGGCAGCAACCACAATGTCAAGTCTGGATAAAAGAGCATCCGGTAAATCAAGGCTACCATCAAGCTTTATATTTACCTCCACCCCCGTTAGCACCTTAATATTACTCAGGTTCAAATTAAGCTTTCTTATCTTCTCTACCTGAGACAAAATAGCTTCCACACCAAGTCCTCCCGCAACTTTAAGTGAGGCAGAATGGTCAGTGATGGCGATGTACTGGTAGCCCATCTGTTTTGCTTTTTCCACTATTTTATCAATTTCATCCCTCCCATCACTTGCCTGTGTATGGATGTGGAGGTCTCCTTTAATATCTTTCTCGGTTAAAAGTTCTGGAAGTAAATTTTTTTCCGCCGCCTCAATTTCTCCTCTATCCTCACGCAGCTCCGGAGGGATAAAAGGTAAATCCAGCATTTTATAAATCCCTGCTTCCTCCTCACCCGCTACCTTTTTTTCATCCCTGCTAAAAACACCGTATTCATTTATCTTCAAACCTCTTTTTATTGCCCGCTCCCGCAATTTGATGTTATGCGCTTTGGAGCCGGTAAAATACTGAATAGCTGCACCAAAACACTCATCCGCTACCACTCTTAAATCAATCTGGAGACCTTCGCCTGTCAGGACGCTGGATTTTGTCTCTCCCTTAGCAAGCACCTCATCCACAAAAGAAAGATGGGTAAAAATTTGCATTAAAGATAAAGGGTCAGGGGAGGTTGTTAGAATATCAATATCTCCAATAGTCTCCTTTCCTCTCCTTAAACTTCCTGCGGGAGAAATCTTTTTTATAAGAAAAGAGGAAGCCTCCTGTTCGAGCTCGGCTATTACCCTCTCTACTATGGGTAGCGCCTTACCTAAAAGAATTCTTGAAGAGCGACTTTTGTAAAGTTTTATACCTCTTAAAATATTTTCCTCTTTTTTAGCTCCAAGTCCGGGAAGGTCTCTGAGTTTTCCTTTTTTTGCCGCATCCTCCAGCTCACCCACGCTTTTTATTCCTAATTTCTCATAGAGAACTTTAGCTGTTTTTGGCCCAACATCTGGAACCAAGAGAATCTCCATCAAACCCGGAGGAAAACTTGATTTCAACTGTTCATACTCGGGCAGTGCTCCGGCGCTGATAATCTTCTCAATCTTCTCCAGCATCCCCTTGCCTATTCCAGGAATCTGATTTAACCTGCCCTGATGCAAAAGTTCCTCCAGATTCCCTGAAAAATGCTCTATTACATCAGCTGCCTTCTCGTAGGCTCTTATACGAAAAGGATTCTCATTTTTTATGGCAAGAAAATCGGCCATTTCCCTGAATATGCGAACAATGTTAGACTTGTTAGCTTTTGCTGCCACCTCTACTCTCCCTTAAAATTTTAGCAAAAACTTCTTTTGCTTTTACCTCAAGCTCTGTCATATCTTTTTCATTTGGAATAACAAAATCAGCTCTTTTCATTTTTTCCTCCTCAGGAAGCTGAACACACAAAAAAGCCTGTATCTCCTCTGCGCTTAGATGAGTATTTTTCCTTATCCTTTCTATCTGTTTATTCTGGGAGCAGTGAACGGTAACTATTTTTTTCATAAAAAAATCCCAGCCAACCTCAAAAATAAGAGCAGCCTCAATTACTACAATCTTATTCTTTTCCTTCTTTAAAAGATTCCAGATTACTTTTTTTATTAAAGGATGTAAGATTTCATTCAAGCGGTGAAGTTTTTCTTTATCAAGGAGAGTTTTTTGTCTTAACTTAGCCCGGGAGATGTTGCCTTTCTCATTTAAAATATCATCTCCAAATACCAAGCTAAGTTTTTTCTTTACATCATCCTTTTGCAAAAGCTGGTGACCAATCTCATCTGCTTTTATAACCTTCAAGCCCCACTCATCAAAAAATTTTGCCACAGTGCTTTTGCCGCAACCTATCCCACCGGTAAGCCCAACTAAAAATTTTCCCCTTATAGCGGTTAGCTCCTCAAGTGCCTCCCTGACCTTAACCAGAGCTTTAGCTCTGTGGGAGATGCGATTTTTTTCTGTAAGAGATATCTCGGCAAAAGTTTTATTACATCCTGAAGGCTCAAAGACAGGGTCATAACCAAAACCAGCTTCTCCCCGCAGGAAGGTAGTTATTTTCCCGGGACAGGTTCCCTCCACTACCATCTCTTTTGCTTCAGGACTAACAAGAGCCATCACACACCTGAAAGTGGCATCTCTTTTTTCCTCGGGCACATCCTTTAAAAGAAAAAGTAGCTTCCTGTTATTAGCCTCATAGGATACATTATCTCCGGCAAAGCGAGAAGAATATATTCCAGGTGCACCATGTAAAGCCTGCACTTCAAGACCTGAATCATCAGCCAGGGAAAGTTTACCGGTAAAAGCAGCCACAGCCCTTGCTTTAATGAGAGCATTTTCTTCTAAAGTGAGTGCACTTTCTATGGGCGAGGGAAAGTTGGGAAAGTCCCTGAAGGTAAGTATTTTTAAATTAAGCCCCTTTAATACCTTTTCTATCTCTTTTATTTTATCAGTGTTTCTGGTTGCCAGGACAAGTTCCATAGCATCTTCTAAAGAAGCCTCTTTTCTTCCTGAATGACAAGCTCTATCCCTTTTTGACCAGCATCTATTAGTTTATCCAGAACCTCTTTTGGAAAAGAATACTCCTCTCCACTAACCTGAACCTCCACCAATTTTCCGCCCGCAGTCATTACTAAATTCATATCCACCTTAGCCTGTGAATCCTCGTAAAATGTGAGATCTAGTAAGATATCATCTTCATTAGTGAGACCTATAGACACCGCGGCTAAAAAATCTTTTATGATGGTATCCTCTACTAATTTTTTCCTCTGGAGCCAGTTGTCTGTATCAAGAAGACAGATAAAAGAGCCTGTAATCGCTGCACATCTTGTTCCTCCATCTGCCTGAAGAACATCACAGTCCAGCCAGATGGTTTTCTCCGGTATCCTGTTTAAATCTACCACCGCCCTCAAGCTTCTACCTATTAATCTTTGAATCTCATAAGAGCGCCCTCTTTTTTGCTCTATCTCTCTTGGGAAGCGATTGGGAGCTGAATAAGGAAGCATTGCATACTCAGCCGTTAACCATCCCTTGCCTGTTCCTTTAAGAAAGGGAGGAACACCCTCCTCTACCATGGCAACACAAAGAACCTTGGTGTTACCAAAACTTATAAGGGCAGAGCCCTGAGCATGTTGAATAATTCCTCTCTGGAGAGAAATAGGACGAAGCTCATCTGGAGCCCTACCATCTGCTCGCCTCATAAAAAATGCTCCTTTTATTTTTTTTTGTTTTTTGAGCGCTCTGTGGTAGATTCTTCAAACCATCTGCGCCCTTTGTTTAAAAGGTCAAAAATTGCTCCAAAAAAAATTCCCAGAAAAATGAGAAATAGAATGAGTATTACAGGCCAGGCAATGATAAGAAGAAGAGCAAGCAAAAATCCGGCCACACCTCCACCAATTTTTCCCTTATTTTCCTTAAGGTATCTTAGCATTTTTTAAATTAATAGCTTATTCTTCATTGTTAACTTTGATGTTTTTTCTCAAAAATGTGGGAACATCAAGGTCTTTTTCATCGTAGGTCTTCAGCTTCAATTCCTGCTGATATAGCGTATCTAATTTTCCAGGCTCTATCTGTTGAGTATCGGCACTGCACGTCATTAAAGTTATAATAAGTTTATCCGATAGTTCCTTATCTGTATATACTCCAAAGGTGATTGGAATAGGAAGGGCAGCCCTTTTTTGTAAAGATAAAATGATTTTCTCCAGCTCCGTTAGTTTAAACGCTTCTCCTGCTTTAATAATAAGCAGAGCCCCTTTTGTTTTATCAAGGGAAATCTCACCCCATGCAGAAGAATAAAATATCTTTTCTATAGCCTCCTCAACACATCCCTCTCCAGTTCCCTCACCTGTCGTAATCATTAGCTTTTTCCCTTTTATGAGAAAAGATTTAATATCAGCAAAATCAATACCCATAACTGCCGGTTGGAAAAGAACACTCTCAACTGACTGCAAAAGATTTTCAAAAACAGCATCTATCTTTGAAAAAACTTCTCTCAAAGATGAGTTTTCCGACTGAGCTTTCTCTATACTAAGAAGAACATCGTTGGGCACCACCAGCGCACCATCTACCAGTTGCCATAAACTATTCAATGCCTCCTGTGAATTTGCTGCACTCTCTTTCCCTTCAAAGCTAAACGGCAAAACAAAAAAACCAATAGATAAAATACCTATCTCCCTTGCAATCTTGAAAAAAACAGGTGAGGCTCCTGTTCCCAATCCTTTTCCCAGAGAACAAACCACAAAGATAAGGTCTGCGCCCCGAAGCACATCCTTTATCTTAGATTCTGCTTCCTGAGCAACTTTTCTGGCTATCTCCTTATCACCCCCTGTTCCCCATCCATGGGTAAGAGAATCTCCCATCAGCATTTTTTCTACATCCTGGCATTCAGAAAGTGTCCTCATGCTGGAGTCACAGACCAAAAAATCTACATAAGACCAATCCCTGGAATAAATGCGCGATACTATGTTGCATCCAGCCCCACCTATTCCCAGAACTTTTATTTTTTTATGTAAGAGTTTTAACTCTTTACCTTCCCTTTCAGGAAGCTTTTCGCCCACATCAAACTGAATCATAATCTGTCCTTTTTAAAATTGCCTTAAAAACCTGACATCATTTTGAAAGAAAAGACGAATATCATCTATCCCGTATTCAAGCATACAAATTCTTTCCACCCCCATACCAAAAGCAAAACCCTGGTATTTTTCCACATCATATCCCACTTTTTTAAAAACTTCCGGGTCTACCATTCCTGAGCCAAGAATCTCTAACCATCCTTTATTAGAACAAACTCTGCAACCTGAGCCCTTACAGATAATACAACTTATATCTACCTCGGCGCTTGGTTCGGTGAAAGGAAAGTAACTGGGACGAAAACGAAGCCTGGTATCTTTCCCGAACATCTCCCTGACAAAATAAGTGAGACATCCCTTTAAATCAGCAAAGGTAATTTTCTCATCCACAGCAAGACCTTCAACCTGATGGAACACAGGAAAATGAGAGGCATCAATGGCATCTCTTCTATAGCAAAGACCAGGAGAGATGACTCTGATGGGAGGATGTGATTTTTCCATTACTCTGATTTGAACGGGAGAAGTTTGAGTTCTTAAAAGGCAATTTGAGTCAATATAGAAGGAGTCCTGTTCATCTCTTGCCGGATGGAATCTGGGCATATTTAAAGCCTCAAAATTGTAATATTCTGTCTCTATTTCCGGTCCCATGACAACTTCAAAGCCAAGCCCGATAAAAATATCTTTAATTTTCTGGATAGTTTGCGTTATGGGATGGATTTTCCCTATCAAAGGCTTATCTCCAGGGAAAGTAACATCAACTATCCTTTGTGCTACTTTTTCCTTTTTTAAAATCTCGCTTTTTCCCTCAATAAGCTTTTCCGCTTCCTTTTTAAGCTCATTTAATAAACTTCCCATCCGAGTTCTCTCTTCAGGGGATAATTCGGGAATATATTTTAATAAAAGAGTGATTTTACCTTTTTTCCTTCCTAAAAAATCTATTTTAACATTATCTATCTCTTTTTCTGAACTTGCTTTACTCAGTCTTTCCTCTAAGTCTTTTTTTATCTTTTTTATCTCATCCTGTATAGCTTTCATATTCTTTTTCCTTAACATAGCGGTATAAAAAGCGATTAATAGCATTAATGTAAGCTTTGGCACTTGCCTCAATTATGTCTGTAGATGAGCCTCTACCTGAAACCAGATTATCTCCTCTTTTAACCTTAACCGTTACCTCGCCCAGAGCATCTTTACCACGGGTTACTGCCTGAATAGAGTAATCAAGAAGGCTTAACTCAAGTTTGCATATACGGTCTATAGCCTTATATGCAGCATCAATTGGCCCATCTCCGCAGGCTGCTTCTTGATACAGCTTGTCACCTTTTCTTATCCTTACAGTTGCGGTGGGAAGAATTTTATTGCCTGTAACAGTGTGAATATAGTCAAGGATGAAAACCTGAGGTATTCTGACAGTATGCTCTTCTACAATTAATATAAGGTCCTCATCAAAAACTTCTTTTTTCTTTTCAGAAAGCTTCTTGAAAGCGTCAAAACAGTTCTCCAGCTCCTCCCCCTCTAAGGTAAAACCTAACGTACTCAATCGGTCCTTAAAAGCGTGACGCCCCGATAATTTACCCATAACAAGCTCACTTTGCTCCAGTCCAATTGAGGAAGGAGTAATTATTTCGTAAGTGGTTGTTTTCTTTAAAATTCCATCCTGATGAATACCTGCCTGGTGACGAAAGGCATTTTTCCCAACAATAGCTTTGTTTGGCTGAACAGGAATACCTGTCAGGTGGGATACCAAACGGGAAACTGGATAAATCTGCTTTGTGTTAATCTCCGTGTAGTAATTAAAAAAATCTTCCCTTGTCTTTATAGCCATAACTATCTCTTCCAGAGCGGCATTACCGGCTCTTTCCCCAATCCCGTTAACCGTGCACTCAATTTGTCTTGCACCTTTCTTTGCCGCAGCTAAGGAATTGGCAACCGCCATTCCCAGGTCATTATGGCAGTGCACACTTACCCTCACATTATCCATACAAGATACACAGTCTTTAACCTTTTCAACCAGTGAGGCAAACTCATCAGGAGTTGAATAACCAACCGTATCAGGAATATTGATAACTCTGGCACCTGCCTCAACTACAGCATGGATTATTTCTAAGAGAAAAGGAATCTCACTTCTTGAAGCATCCTCAGGTGAAAATTCAACTTCATCTGTATATTCCATGGCAAGCTTAATCGCCTCAACTGCAATTTTTAACACTTCATCAGAAGTTTTCTTTAGTTTGTATTGCATATGAACAGGAGATGTGGCTATAAAGGTGTGAATACGAGCTTTTTTAGCCCGCTCAAGAGCCTGGCCAGCTTTTTCAATATCATCTGGAACTGTTCTTGCAAGTGCAACCACCGTAGAATATTCAATTTCCCCGGCAACAAGTTTCACTGCGTCAAAATCCCCGGAAGAGGAGGCAGGAAAACCCGCCTCAATTGCGTCAACTCTTAGCTTTTCCAGAGCTTTTGCTATTTTCAATTTCTCATCTGCGCTTAGTGCAACTCCCGGAGTTTGTTCACCATCACGCAAAGTGGTATCAAGTATAAAAATCTTTTCCATCATCTTTCCTTATGTTGACTGTATCTATTAGTATCAAACTATATCAAACTGATAAAAAAAGTCCAGAGTTTCTGAAAAACTCACATGCTTTTTTCCAATCATCGGGAGTATTTACTCCCATGCAAAGGTAAGGCTCATCAACCGGCAGAGCCTCAACTTTTTCTTTTTGCCGGTAAAAAATCTCAAAAATATCGGTTAAATAAACTTCTCCACTTAACCTGTTCACTTTAAGAGAAGGTAGAGCAAGAATAATCTTCCCGGCATCAAAACAGTAAATACCAGAGTTAATCTCTTTTATCTTAAGTTGATGTGGCGTGGCATTTTTGCTTTCAACAATTTTTTTCACCAACTTATATCCATTTCTAACAACTCGCCCGTAGTAGCCTGGCTCGGGAACAATAGAAGTTAAAATAGTAGCGGTAGATTTTCTTTTTCGGTGATAAATAACAAGCTTTTTTAATAAAGATGCGCTTATGAAAGGAGCATCTCCGGGAAGCACCACCAGCTCTCCATTAAAACCTTGAAGTAGAGGAGTTGCCCGCCTCAAGGCATCTCCTGTTCCCAACCTTTTTTCCTGATAAACAAACTCACAACCTTTATCTTTTAAAGTTTCCTTCAATTTATCAGCCTGATGACCCACCACGACAATTATTCTGCCAACATTAGCTTCTATGCAAGCTTGAACGGGAAACTCCACCAGTAACTTTCCTCCCAGGTGGTGCAATAACTTACTTACGTTTGAGTTCATCCTCTTACTTTCTCCCGCAGCCAGGATAACCGCCACCGTATCCTTCATCTTATCCTCCCTCAAAATTCATCTATCACAAACAAACTAACACTAAATAACCATTTTGTCAACATATCGGTGTCTATCTTGTCATATCCAAAATTTATGCTAAACTACTTGAAAAATACCCACAGGAGAAGCTTATGCCTCAGACAAAATCAGCTAAAAAACGGATGAAGCAATCCGAAAAAAAAACAACCCGCAACCGCCAAATAGAGAGCCGGGTAAAAAATGCTCTAAAAAAATTTCTTCAGCTTACCAGCCAGAAAAACCTTGAGGAGGCAAAAAAACAGTTACCTCAAATAATAACTCTTATTGATTCTGCCGCTTCAAAAGGTATATGGCATAAAAATAAGGCAGCTCGCATGAAAGCTAAACTTATGAAAAAAATTAATGTCGTGAATAAAGTTTAGCAAGCTTTTTTACTCTGTCAAAGATTGATTTAGTGCAAGGATGACTCAAAAAAACATCAGGAATTTCTCTATAATTGCTCATATTGACCATGGTAAATCTACTTTAGCCGACCGTTTGCTGGAGTATACCCATACTCTCTCACCGCGAGAGCTCAAAGAACAAACTCTTGATACTATGGACCTGGAACGAGAAAAAGGAATCACCATTAAAGCTCATACCATCACCCTTCCCTACGAGGCAAAAGATGGCAAAAAATACTCCCTGAACCTTATTGACACCCCGGGACATGTGGACTTCAGCTACGAAGTATCAAGAGCCCTTGCTGCCTGTGAGGGGACACTACTTGTTGTAGATGCTGCACAGGGGGTGGAGGCTCAAACCATAGCAAACCTTGCCCTTGCCCAGCAGAGAAAACTTACCATCATCCCGCTAATAAATAAAATTGATTTGCCCCTGGCTAACCCTGAAAGAGTAAAAACCCAGCTTACAAAATTAGGATTAAATACAGCATCAGGTATTATTCTAACAAGTGCGCGCGATGGAAGAGGTATTCCTGAAACTCTTGAAGCTATCGTTAATAAAATCCCTCCACCCATCCCGGCAAATCATCTACCGCTAAAAGCACTCATATTTGATTCTTTCTTTGACACGCACCGAGGCGTCATTGCATATATAAGGGTCTTTGAAGGCACAATCAAACCAGGAATGAAAATTATTGCAATGTCTTCTCAGAATGAATTTAAGGTAGAAGAGGTTGGTATCTTAAAACTAAAAAAAGTTCCTGTCGCTACCTTAGAGTCAGGCGAGGTGGGTTATTTCATCGCTAACGTTAAGGATATTTCTTTACTCAGGGTAGGAGATACCATAACTTCCAGGCATAATCCAACTCCTGTACCTTTTCCTGGTTATCGTCAGCCAAAGCCAGTTGTATTTTGTGGAGTTTATCCGGCAGAGGGAGAAACCTTTGAGCGTTTAAAAAATGCCTTTGAAAAACTAAAACTTAACGACCCTTCTTTTGACTATCAGCCGGAAAACTCTTCCGTTTTAGGTCCTGGCTTTCGCTGCGGGTTTTTAGGTCTTTTGCACCGGGAGATAGTCCAGGAAAGACTGGAAAGAGAATTTGATTTAAACCTTGTAAGCACCGCTCCTAATGTTATCTACCGTATACTTACATCTGATGGGGAAATCTTAGAGATAACCAGTCCGAGTAAATTCCCCTCTGATAAAAAGATAGAGATGGTGGAAGAACCCTACATCAAGGTGAACATAACCTCTCCCCAGGAGTACATGGGAGCAGTGTTTGACCTTTTGGAGAAAAAAAGAGGCGAGTTTGTGGATATGAGATGGCTTGATGCCGTGCATGTCCTTTTAATTTACAAAGTGCCCTTAGCTGAGGTTGCCACAAAATTTTACGATGAGCTAAAATCAATAACCAGAGGTTACGCTACCTTTGATTACGAGCATGCAGGATATGAGGAGACAGAGCTGGTTAAGCTGAATGTTCTGGTCAATGGCAAAGTGGTGGACGCTCTTTCTGTGATTGTGCATAAAGAAAAAGCCTATCAAAGAGCAAGAGTGCTGGCAAAAAAACTAAAGAAGTTCATTCCCAAACATCAGTTTCCTGTCCCCATTCAGGTAGCAATTGATAGAAAAATAATTGCCCGGGAAACCATCCCCACTTTAAGAAAAGATGTGACTGCACCTCTTTATGGAGGAGATGTTACCAGAAAAAGAAAACTGTTGGAACGTCAGAAAGAAGGTAAAAAAAGAATGAAAAAATTTGGAAATGTAAATATATCTCAGGAAGCCCTACTATCAATCATTGAGACTGAGGAGTAAAATTACACACCTCGTAAGACAGGCGTCTCGCCTGTCATTACGCACCTGGTAGCCGCAGGCTTTAGCCTGCGCAAAAATCCTGCTTGACATAATAAATGCTTTATGATACAATTCACCCACCATAAGCTTTTACCGTGGATGGGAAAAAGGAACGGGGAGGTGATGCATCTTATAATATAATGAGTTTTGCTATTTTATCACTTAAAAAGAAAAATTGAGGAGGCAAAAGATGAAGAAGGTACGAAAGGTAGTTGGTTTGCTGGTAGTTTTAGCGGTAGTTATAGGTATAGGTAGCCTTGCTTATAGCAAGGATTTATCGGGAAGATTTTCCATCGGCTATGAACGAGAGATGGTCCCGAGGGACCCGATGCATTCATGGAGTCCATGGTGGGGATACGGCGATGGAATCCTTTTAAGAGGTTGGTTTACACCTTCCCTCGGAGTGGAGGGCGCCTTTGGCATGAATTCCTGGCAAGAAACACAATATTACTATAGCGAGCCTAATTGGCGCTACCATTATAACGTGACGAGTTTCGTAGCAAGAGTTCTCTTCAAAGTGCTGGACACACCAAACTCACATCTCTACGTTGGTGCGGGACCTCGCTTCCACAATTTTAGAGAGACAAACTATGATTATTGCGACGGATGGTATCTTTACTGGGAGCGGGAATACAGAGGAACTGGCTTTGATGCTTTCCTGGGTTTTGAGTGGTTCCCTGCCTGGCCAGAGAACGTAGCCATTTCTGCTCAGTGGGGCTACAGCCAGATAAGTTACGAGCGCGATCATAGTGACATTTATTACGATTACGACTACGCCCTGTCGGCAACTCCTCTCAGGTTATCCATTGCCTACTATTTAGGTGAAAACAAGTAAGTTTTCAGGTTTTTGAAAAACTTTTTAAAAATGTGGAGAGGTAAAGCATGAAAAACCTGCAAGTTACCTTGTGTGCTTGCAGGTTTTTCCTTTAAGAGGGTCAGACCTTGACATTTAAGTTTTCACGCAATATTTTTTATGTAGCCGCAGGCTTTAGCCTGCGAAAAATAGCGCACCTTAAAAGGTGCGGCTACATTCGTCAGGATTTACACACCCCGTAGGACAGGCGTCTCGCCTGTCATTAAACCATTGTAGCCGCAGGCTTTAGCCTGCGTAAAGATGCGCACCAAGAAGGGTGCGGCTACATTTATTAGCTTGACGAAACCTTCGGCTAAAATTATAATACAAAACGCTTTGAAAGATAAGATAAAAAACAGAAAAACCTGAGCAGACCTTGACAAAAAACCTAAAAGGGGTATAAAGTTTTCAGCAGAAACGAAGTAATGGTAAAAAATTCTAAATGCAGGAGGTGAGAAAGGGGGAAAGAAAAAGGGAAGTTGAAGTAGCAGAAAAATAAAAAGAGGAGAAAAAAATTGAAAAAAGCAGTTGTATTATTATCCGCAGGACTGTTAGTTTTATCCATGTGCACGTTAGCAGGTGCAGGTCAGGTTGGTAACATAAGAGTTGTAGGAGAGGAAAAAGAAAGGGGATTCGCTCTGGAGCTTCAGGGAGAACACATAACCCGCCAGATGCACCTGGAGGAGCGGGCAACCCTGGCCGCGACAAGTTACACCACTGAGTATGAGTATGATTATCGACCTCCGGACCCTGTTTCAGGTGACACTGGATATATTTATCGTGACGAATACGCCAACTGGGCTTACCTTGACCTTGCTGGACTTGAGGAGATTGAGACCATAGACCGCTACTTCCTGAAAGCATCATACACCACCAACCTTTTTGAAATTTACGGTAAATTTGGGGTGGGAAGACTCATATCCAAATGGGAGCATTACTGGATGGAAGGTTTCTTGGGATCGGGAGGGTCCTATATGGACGACTGGTATTATCATGATGGTGAGGAGTGGATATTTGATTATACAGATGAGTGGGGCTGGGGCGAAGAATATGACTTTAAAAAAGAGAGTCCCGTTGAACTTGGGCTTGAGCAATCTGATTGGGGAACATTTTATGGACTGGGTTTGAAATATATCTTCTACGAAAAACCTGACTTTAGAGTGGCTTTTGATGCACAGTATGCGGTTCAAAGAAATAAACAGAGGGGATTTTTTGCTCTGGGCGGCTCTTATAGAGAGTGGTATTGGGAGGATGAAGAAGGAGACGAATCTTATGGTGAAGTTGGCTTTGGAGCAAGAATTGATGAAAGCGAGACTACAGAGATGCACTTAGCCCTTGTTTTATCCGGGATAATGGGAAAACTTTCCCCTTATGGGGGATTGAAGTTCTCCAACATGAGCACAAAATATGATGGAAGTATGTTTGTCTGGGTTGAATATGACGGCTTTTACATTGAAAAAACTTTAGACACCTTTGCATACACCATGAAGCAAAAGGATAGTTTTGGTATGTTTGCCGGAGCTGATTATCATTTCACCGACAGAGTCACGGGCAAATTTGAGATTCGTATACTTGATGAAACAGCCCTATCTACAGGACTGCAAATCGCCATGTAACCTCAGAGGCAAAACATAAGCCCGCAGGAGAAAAATTATCCTGCGGGCTTATTGGTGTTAAAACATGTTTTCAGGAATCAGGACAGGCGAGACGCCCGTCCTGCTGGGAAAGAGGACGAATGCCCCTCACCCTTTCCCTCTCTCCCAGGGGGCGAGAGGACGAATTAATGTAACAATATCCTTATTAGCTTGAGGAAAGTTTATGATAAAAAAGCCATTTTTGCCACTGTTAGCAGCTTTAATCATTTTTGCACTGACAATGGGTAGCGCTGTTTTTGCTCAGAGTATAAATCAGGGTGTATCACGTGAGGATTTTATTAATTACCTTAAAGAAACCTATTATGAAGTAAAAAAAGAGGGCGAGCTATCCACAACTCAGAGCCCGGTTAACTATGGATGGCAGAGGGTGGTAAAGGATGGTTTTGGTAACTTAAACAATGAATACCCCTGGACAATGAAGGCTTATACCAATAAAGATGGAAGAGAGTGGCTTTATGTTGGAACCATGAATCAGAATGCAAGAGCAACAGGTGGAACAGCTGAGGTTTGGCGCTCACAGGATGGGGAAAATTTTGAATTTGTAAGATACCTTGCCGGCTTTACAGGTGTGCGTGGGATGACAGAACATGCAGGACTTTTGTGGCTTGGCACATTAAAACAAACAGATAATCCGGATGATGGTTGCCAGATATGGGTGACCGATGGCACCAGATGGAAGGTAGCCAGTCTACCCGGCTTTGAAGTGGGCGCACAGTCAACAAGAGGGATAGCAAAGTTTCAGGACGAGCTTTATACCGATGCCGGGCAACTGGTTGGCGAGGAAAGTGCACAAATTTTTAAGTACGAAGGAACTGTCCTTGAGGGTGACCTTGACAGTATTAATCCCGCTTCCTGGGTATCGGTCACGCCCCCCGAGTGGGGACCTTCACATCCCATAAACTCGGTGGGTGAAATGATAGAGTTTAAAGGCTCTCTTTATGCCGGAACCTGGTCAGTATCATACTGGGGTGGCTCCACACCGGCAAATGGCTGCGAGGTCTGGCGCTATACACCTTCTACCAGTCCCGCATGGGTCCAGGTAAGCGAGTCAGGGTTTGGCAGAGCCGATAATGTATCCATCCTTTCCATGAGCGTATTTAAGGAAAAGCTTTATGCTGGCACTCAAAGGTTTACCCCGGGGCAACTGGTGGCAAGAAGGGGAGGAGAGTTGTGGCGCTGGGATGGTGAGAGCCTGGGTGGTGATGGTAAGCCGGCGTGGGAACGTGTCATTCGCTGGGGAGACCCTGAAGGAGAAGGCTTAAGACGAGGTAATATGTACATGTGGAGCATGATTGAGTATGATGACCAGCTTCTCGTGGGCACGCATAATATGTTTAATGGCGGGGAGCTCTGGGCAAGCTATACTGGAGATACGGCAAGTTTCAGGCAGATAAGCGAGCCGGGAATGAGAAGAGATACTCATCGCGTTCCCGTATGTGTTACAACTGAAACTTCTGAAAAAGAGAAGATTTATCTCTCAGAGCTTTACGGGGTAAGGTCACTTGCTAAGTTTAAAAATAAATTATATGTGGGTATGGCAAGCTGGGCATATTTTGTTGACGGGATGGTTTTTTCCCCTTATGCCGTTCCTGTTCCTGGAATGGAAGAGGGATTTAACTTAGGTTGTCCGGATGAGCCACCTGGACCTTTTGGTTTTTATATGCACTCACCTTACGTAGGCTGTGAGATATGGAGAATTGAGCATTTACCCGAAACTTTGCCCGTAGATGCTTTTCCTGTTAAAGCCTATCCCAACCCCTGTTATCTGGGTGAACAGCGCGGGGTGGTAATTGACTATCTACCTCAAGATGCCAGGGTATTTATCTATACTATTTCCGGGGAGCTGGTAAGAACGCTTGAGCCAGCGCAATCATTACCTGACAGAGTTATCTGGGACGGCAAAAATGAAAAAGGAGAGCTGGTGGCAAGAGGTATCTATATTTATATAGTGACCAGTCCGTCTTTGAGCGTTAGCGGGAAAATTGCCATTATAAAATAATGAAGGAAAATATATGGAAAAAAGACTGATACCGCTTTTACCAGTAATCATCTTTATAGTTATTTTCAGCCTCAGCCAGATGGCAGGAGCAAATGATGTTGGAACAAGCGGTGCTAACTTCTTGAAAATAGGAGTTGGGGCAAGAGCTGCGGCATTAGGAGATGCCTTCACCGCTTTAACTGATGATGGTTCATCTATTTACTGGAATCCGGCAGGACTTACTAAAATCAAAAACAGGCAATTTTTCGCTACTTACAATATGTGGTTTCAGGAAATATCCCAGGGTTACCTAAGCTATGTTTTACCGTCAGAAAAAAGTGTGTGGGGCTTTGCCCTCAATTACACAGATATGGGTAAAATTCAAGGATATGATGAACTTGGCGAGCCCACGTACCAGTTTGGTGCTTCAAATTTACTTTTCCAGATAGCATACGCAAAAAATGTAGGTAAAGACCTATCCTTAGGTATAGCAGCAGGTTATTTAGCTGATACAATAGATGCTGACCAGCAGGCAGCTTTTCATACTAATATTGGATTAATTAAATCCCTGCCTTCTCTTGATGTTGGTCTTGCCATCCAGAATCTTGGCTCCAGTCTGAAAGAAGACCCTTTACCTTTGACCTACAAAGTAGGTTTTGCTCTAAAGATGAGCTCTTTCAACTTGAGTTTTGATGTTGCATTCCCTGCCGATAATAAAACACACTTTGTTGCTGTGGGCTTAGAGGTTCCTCTCTCACAAACCTTTACATTAAGGGCAGGCTCTCGCTATAATAGATACGTTGACTCGGAGTTTTCCTGTGGTCTTGGTTTTAATTTAGAAAAAGTTAGCTTTGACTACGCCTATGTTCCCTATGCCAGGCTGGGAGATACTCACCGGGTCTCCATGGGGTTAAAGCTGTAGATTAAATGCCAGATGGAGTTTTGTAAATGGGAAGGTTAGATGACCGGAATTGGCAAAAAGAAACAATAATTGCCCTTACCCCTGCTCATGTCCTGGACCCGCAGATTGCCATAGCGGCAATTAGAGCAGGCAAGATAGGTATCCTTGACCTTGGTTACAAAGATAACAAAGAAGTTATGCGTGAAACCTTAAGCTTACTAACACAATTTGCCCGCCGGGATACAGGCTGGGGGATTCGCTGGGATACCCTGGGGGAAAAAATAAGGTCAGTATCAAATCTTCAAGAAATTATAAAAGAGCCTGTTCCAGTTCTTGTGCTTGGAGGAATTGAACTTGAAAGTGAACAGGCTGCCCAGGAACTTAAAAAAGCTCGCCTTCTCGCACAAAAAATTTTGATAGAAGCTTGCAGCCTGAAAGAGGCTGAAGCTTTCCAGAGTGCAGGATACGATGGACTCATTATTAAAGGCAATGAGGCGGGTGGTCGGGTGGGCAGCGAATCTTCATTTATTTTACTCCAGAAGCTGTATAAAAAAATAAGCATCCCTTACTGGATTCAAGGCGGAATTGGACTTTACACATCTGCAGCTGCTCTTGTGGCTGGTGCAAGAGGGGTAGTTTTATGCGAACAACTCTGGTTAACAAAGGAATCCCCCTTTTCTTCCTATGATCGCATGATATGGGAAAAAACTGACGGGACTGAGACCATCTGCATTGGGCAAGAAAATAAATGGTTTAGATGCTTCAAGCACAGTGGTAAGATAAAGCTTCGCCAGCTTGAAGTTTCTCTTACAAAAAATTTAAACTGGCAAAAAAAATTAAACTCATACCTTCTCGCACCTGATGGTGAGCCTATCGTTGCCCTGGGACAGGATATTGCTTTTGCGGGAAATTTAGCAAAAAGATTTGCCACCGTTGGCTGTGTGCTCACCGCCATGCAAAATGCCATTACCAACAATATCAAAAGGGCTAAAGAGGGTGCACTTTTTACAGCAAATTCACCTCTATCGAAAGCTCATAATACTTTCTATCCCATTGTCCAGGGACCTATGGCGCGCATCAGCGATACAGTTTCCTTCTGTGAGGCTGTAGCGAAAAGCGGGGCCCTACCTTTTTTGAGTATAGGTTTGATGCAAAAAAGTGAGCTTCAAAGTCTGCTTGCTCAGACAAAAAAAAGGATGGGAAATTTTCCCTGGGGGGTAGGTATTTTAGGATTTTTGCCTCCCGAACTTAGAAAAGAGCAAAGTAAACTCATCTGCAAAACAGCCCCTCCCTTTGCCATCATTGCTGGAGGCTATCCAGCTCAGGCTAAAGAACTTGAGGCACATAACATTGCTACCTACCTGCATGTCCCATCCCCTGCCCTGCTGGAAACATTCATCAGGGATGGTGCCAGAAAGTTTATCTTTGAAGGTCGTGAAAGTGGTGGACATGTGGGTCCACTTGCAAGTTTTATATTATGGGAAAAAGCAATTGATGTTCTTTTGCAAAGCGGTATTGAGGATTTTGAAAAAGTGCAAATATTATTTGCCGGGGGTATACACAGTGGTTTATCTTCTGCCATGATAGCAGCTATTGCCACACCACTTCATTTAAAAGGTATGAAAGTTGGTCTTCTCATGGGAACCGCCTATCTTTTTACCCGGGAAGCAGTGGCTACAAAAGCCGTAAGTCCTGAATACCAGGCGCAGGCAATTGCATGCAAGCAAACTACTTTACTTGAGATAGCGCCTGGTCGAGCTATACGCTGCACAAAAAACTCATTTATAGATGAGTTTACCATGAGAAAGAAAAAGCTAATTGAACAAGGAAAAAAAACCGACGAGATTCACAGAGAACTTGGAGCCCTAACCCTGGGGCGTCTGCGTATTGCGGCAAAAGGCACAGCTTATAATGTTAGCCCGGGGATAAAAAGGAGTGAATCAAGTAAACTCATCAAAGTTAACCGCACAACCCAGCGAAAAGAAGGCCTTTTCCTCATGGGTGAGGTCGCCTCGCTTCGGGAAAAAACAGTTACTATGTCCAGCTTGCATACCGAGGTTTCGCAAGGTAGCAGAAGATATCTTGATGCAGTAACTTTTCCTCAGAAAAAAAAACAGGTTAAAGTGATTAAAAAACAAGATATAGCTATAGTGGGTATGGCTTGTATGTTTCCTGAAGCAGCTAACCTCAGGGAGTACTGGCAAAACATAATAAATCGGGTGGATGCTATACACGAGGTGGATGAGGAGCGCTGGAAACCATCTGATTTTTTTGACCCTGACCCTCAGGCTTCTGATAAGACTTATTCTAAGTGGGGTGGTTTTCTCAAAGAGATTCAGCTTGACCCTACAAAGTATGGAATTCCACCTATTAGTGTCCCTTACATTGAACCAATGCAGCTTTTAGCCCTGGAAGTTGCCTGGCGGGCACTGGAGGATGCCGGCTACAACCGTCGGGAATTTCCGCGTGAGCGCACCTCGGTCATTTTTGGTGTCTCACAACTGCACGACCTTGGTATTGATTATGTATTTCGCACCATGTTAACCCATTACCTGCCAAAAGTAGAGAATTTAACAGATGATGTGCGTCAAAAAATCATAGAGTCACTTTACGATATACTGCCAAAATGGACAGGTGATTCTTTCCCCGGCTTTCTGGGTAACATTGTGGCGGGGCGTGTGGCTAACCGACTTAACCTTGGTGGTAGCAACTTCACTGTGGATGCAGCCTGTGCATCCTCCCTGGCCGGCCTTGAGGTAGCAACAAAACAGCTGCAGGCAGAAGACTGCGATGTTGCTCTGGTTGGTG
>JACUUP010000016.1 GCA_014859225.1 Candidatus Aerophobota bacterium | reverse complement strand
GTTGGAATAGCTCTGCAGTGAAGCCAAGATACCTTGAGAGTGCATTAAGGGTTGGACAAAACTGTGAGCATCGGGGTAATCAGGGGTCCAGTTAATGACAAAGAAGGTAAGTCTCTGGCTAAAAAGCTCTGTAAGGTATACAAACCACTCTACAGCTCTCACCTCTACCTGGAATTTGGGATTAAGAGCCGCCAGGTTTTCCGCAAACATTATGGAGGCAATTTCTCTCTGGGTATTACCCCTGTTGTAAAGAATGGTAAATTTAAATCCCTTATCCCAGACCTCTCCACCCCAGGCTTTCTCAAAATGAGCCTCTGCTTTTTTCAGGTCAAAGTAGTAGGCTTTCTGAGTTGGTTCTCTGTAAGCAATTCCTCCTGGAATAGGTCCAACCGGCTGCAGAGCCTCATCCTGAAAAACATCCCGCAGGTATGTTTTCCAGTCAAAAGAGTAGGCAAAACCCAATCTAACATCTTTATCGGAGAAAAAATCAGGCGGTATTCCGTCGCCGTCCAGTTTCCCACTTCCTATATAAGCATTTCCTTCGGGATTTATGTTAAAGTTAAAAAATGCAAAGGTTAAACCAAGGTCGGGCAGATTTTTCACTATATTTATTCCTTCTACTTCTTCCAGTTCCTGAGCATAGGCAGGGGGAACATATACAATGTCAGCATCTCCTGCCAGAAACATCAGTTTTCTTGTGGTCCACTCATCAACGACTTTCCACACAACTGTTTTAAGTTTAGCCGCTTCTCTCCAGTAATCATCAAATCTAACAAGCACTGTTTCCACTCCTGGCTCCCATCTTTCCAGCTTGAAAGGTCCTGTTCCACAGGCTATTTTTTGTAAGGTCTCTTTTCCTGGCGCGGGATTGACGTAATCTTCCCAGGTTTCAGCTGTTCCTGGCCAGTCCCCGTTTTGCACACAGAATTTTTTATTGACAATTGAACTCCAGCTATTTGCCAGAATTGTCAAAAAGGGTGGGTAGGGTTGTTTTAAAGAGAAAACTACATTGTCGCCCTCCACCTTTATAGCTTCATCTATGTCCTTAAAGTCAATCACTATGTTTCCATCCCGGTCTCTTGAGCTTTGTACACCCAGAAGAGCTTCATAAAGCATCCATACAGGACCTCCAGCTCTATCCTGCACCATTGCCCGTTTAAATGAGTATTCAACGTCTTCTGGTGTAAGCATTCCACCATTGTGGAATTTCACTCCCTTTCTTATGGGAAAAGTGTAGCTTAAGCCATCAAGGGAGATAAGGCCATTTTCCATAGAAGGAACCTTCGTGGTCAGCAGAGGCACAAACTTATCCGTCTTTTCTCCATCGTAGGTAATCAAAGTCTCGTAGATGTTAAAGATGCGGGCACCGCTTGCTATATCGTATGCCCAGGCAGGGTCTAAAGAGTCAACAGTACCGATATCCGCAATAATCAGAGTATCCGGATTTTTTACCTGTGCTACTGAAACTGCTCCTGCACCCACAATCAACACTACGCCCATAATAACCACTGCTAACAGTATTTTCTTCAATGCTTTTCTCCTTTTCCTTGTTTATTTTTGCCTGCTCTCTCCCTCATCTTTTTATCACTGGCTCTCACAGCTTCATTTTATCGGATAAGGCATCTTTGTCTTTATTATACCGAGCTTCCTCATAATAGTCAAATATTGTTGTTGTTTTTCCTTAAGCAAAGCAGCTAATTAAAAGAGCTATCACCTCTCCCATCTCATTAAGTGCTCCAAGGGTATCTCCGGTAAAGCCCCCTATTTTCCTTTTAAGATAAAGGGAAAACAAAAGGGAAAATCCCGCTACCCCTATCAGGGGTGCTAAAAAAAATGCGCCCAGTAAAAAAATTCCTGATAAAATAACTATTAAGGTAGCTATAATAATTTGAGGATATCCAGGAAATGAAAAAGATTTTCCCATTCCCTCCTCTCTTGCATAGGGCACACTAAAGCATCCTATAAGGATGCCCCATCTGCTTAAAAGCGGGATGTACATTAAGATTTGTGGTGTTGATGAAGTGACTACCTGTGTAAGCAGGGAAAACTTCAGCAATACTAAAACTACTATTGCTGCGGTTCCCTTTGCTCCTGTCCGGACATCTTTCATTATGGCTAAAATTTCCTTTTTGTCTTTTCCTCCAGAAAGCCCATCAATTGTATCCGCCAGCCCATCAATATGCAAAGCTCCCGTAAGGTATATCCATCCTGTTAAAATAAAAGCTGATGTAACCCAGAAAGAAAAATAATTCCTGAGGATAAGATACATAACAAAGAGCAAAATACCAATAATAAAACCCACCAGAGGAAAAAATACAGTAGAGTTTACTTCATCCAGGGCCCGGGGTTTTTCTTTGAGCTTTACCGGGAGAATAGTAAGAAGCTGCAGGGCTATGAGAAAATATTGAAAAGAATTTTGCCATCTATATGTTTTCATATTTTTTCTTCTTTTAATTTGCAGGCAATTCCAGAGATAAGAAGATACACTCTGTTAGCTTTTGAGGCTACGATTTGATTTGCTGCTCCAGCAATATCTCTAAAATCTCTTCCTAACTTCGTTGCAGGGACAACTCCCCATCCAACTTCATTGGATACCACAATAGTAACCTGGTTACATTTTCTCCCTTTATCAGCTATTTCTCTAATCTGGTTCAGTATATCACTTTCTTTTTCCCCGTCCAGGAGGAGGTTGGAGGTTAAAAGGGTGAGACAGTCAATTATTACAACCCGCTCGGGTGAGTTAATTGAAGACAGAACTGACGCTACATTTTTTTGCTCTTCAATGGTTTGCCAGTGGGAGGGACGAGCTCTTTTGTGCGTGCTAATTCTTTTCTGCATTTCCTTATCCAAGGAGACTGCCGTGGCTATAAATGTTACATAATGTGATAAGCTTGAGGCAAGCTCTACCGCAAACCTGCTTTTTCCACTTCTTGCTCCTCCAGTAATCAGAATAAGCTCGGGCATATTTTTATTTACCTATGCAGAAATTAGAGAAGATACGGTCAAGCACTTCTTCTCCCAGCCTTTTTCCTGTAATCTCATCCAGAGAGGCAATTGCCTCTCTTATCTCCAGAGCTAAAAACTCCTCAGATAGGCGATTTCTTAAACTTTCTTTAGCTCTTAGCAAACACTTTTTTGTTTTTTTCAGGCACTCATTTTGTCTTACATTAACCATAAACTCCTCATCAATAGGATGAACTTTTTTCAGGATACACTTAGCTACATCTTCTTTTAGTTTATCAATGCCTGTGCCTTTAGTTGCTGAAATCTCCACCGGGGCAAGGTCAGGAAAATCTTCTTTTAACTTGTTTTTGTCAATCCTCTGGGGCAAATCTATCTTATTTATTATAAGTAAAAGCTGCTTGTTTAAATTCTTCACCCTAACGAAAATTTCTTTATCTTCTTTTTCTAAGGGAGATGAACCATCTACCATCAAAAGAATAATATCTGCCTCTATTAGCGAATGATGTGTTCTTTCCATACTTTTTTTCACCAGCAAATTTCTAATAGCCCCGAGCCCTGCAGTATCAATGAGTATTACAGGAAAACCTTTTATGTTAATTGTTTCCTCAATGGTATCTCTTGTGGTTCCAGGAATACTGCTTACAATCGCTCTTTCTCTTTCCAGCAGATTGTTTAAAAGGCTTGATTTGCCCACATTGGTTTTTCCTGCAATTACAGTTTTAACTCCCTCACGATAAACCTGACTGGTTTTTGCCCTCTCCAGGAGATTTTCCACCTTTTGTATTGAGCTGTTGAGGTATCTTTCTTTTTCCTTTTCGGGAAGCATTTCTATTTCCTCATGGGCAAAATCTATCTCAGCCTCCAGAAGGGAAAGAATATCAACCATGTCTTCTCTCAGTGAGTGGATGAGCTTTGAAAGCTCTCCTGCTTGAGCTTTTACAGCCATCTTAAGAGCTTTTTCAGTTTTAGCCTGCACAATATCAAGCACACTTTCTGCCTGAGATAGGTCAATCCTTCCATTCAAGAAAGCTCTTTTTGTGAACTCACCCGGCTGGGCAAGACGCGCCCCCTGCTTCAGGCAAATTTCAAGAACTTTTCTTAAGGGTACAACTCCTCCATGGCAGTTTATCTCCACCACATGCTCACGCGTGTAGGTGCGGGGTGCTTGCATTAAGCTAAGGAGAACTTCATCAACTCGCTCTTTTGTTTCAGGGTCAACTATCCAGCCATAGTGCATTTTAAGTGATGATGACCAGTTAACTCTGGTGTGGGTGGGTGGATAAAATATCTTTTTGGCTATGGAGAAAGCCTTATCTCCACTCATCCTGACAATACCAATTCCCGAGGTTCCTATGGGAGTGGAAATAGCGGCTATAGTATCTTCCCTTATCATTATTTTAAGCTTAGCTTGGACTGATAGTGGCTTTTTTTCGTATGAAAAACTGCTGAGCAATGGAGATTAAAGTGGAGGTAAACCAGTAAAGCATAACTCCCGAGGGAAGTGACCAGAGGATGATTATTAAAAAGAGAGGGAAAAATTGCATCATTTTTGCAATTCCTGCCTGGTCCCCACTTGTTGGCTGGAGCTTTTGCGTTATTCTCTGCTGGAGAAACATACCTCCGGCAAGACCTAAGAGTAGTGGAATGTTGGGTTCACCTAAATTTTTAATCCAGAGAAAGGAGGGATTTTCGGCAAAGGGAAAATCAAGCAGGGCTCTATATAGAACAAAAATTATAGGAAGTTGAATAACCATGGGCAGGCACCCGCCCACGGGATTAATCTTATGCTTGGCGTAGATTTTCATCATTTCCGCTTGCATTTTTTTCGGCTCACTTTTGAATTTTTTCTGGACTTCTTTTAATTCTGGTTGAACTGCCTGCATCTTTTGCATGGATTCAAATTGCTTGAAGGTGAGGGGAGATAGGATTCCAAATATGATGAGTGTAAGAAGAATAATTGCTGTGCCATAGTTATGGGTAAGGCTATACAAGAAAATGAGGAGTTTCTGTAGACCAACTGATAGATGACCCCAGATACTTATGTTCAGTGCATCGGTAAGACGGTAATCTTTCCCCAGCCTATCTTTTACAGAGTTATTTGCCAGTCTCATATACGCGAACGCCTGAGGACCAGCATATAGGAGCCAGCGTGTGTTTTGCCCCGTGGTGGCAAATCCCCAGGAATCAATTTTGAAAAAGCCTTTTTCCACCCTGCTTAAAGGCACAACAGCAGTTACAAAATTTTTCCCCCGCACTGCCAGCCATTGTACTCTGGCATCGTACTCTGGTCTAACACCCTCTTTCTTTTCCCGGTACAGGTTATCTTCCCAGAAGACAACCCTTTCCTCATCACTCACCTTTTCTCCCATTTTTGTGGGGGAAACTAAATACCATCTGAGGTAGTCAGGTGATTCAACTGAAAGGTCAAAAAATACGTGGTATCCTTGCTCGGGTAGTTTAACAGTTTCAGTTATCCTGATATTTCTTTCAGTATCTTCCCACATGAGCACAAGTTTTTTATCCTCTTCCTTCTCTATAACTTGAAATTCAGTTCCCGAGAAATCAAAAATGCCACCCCCAGGTAACTCAAGATAAAAATAAATAGTTTTTCCTTCTTCCTTTAAAAGGTCGGTTTTTTTTTCTTTTAGATACCAGGAGGTTATTCTTCCCCCCTCGGTATTTACAGTCAATTGTATGTTTGCGTTCTCAAGCGTAACTGGTCTGCCCTGAACGGGGAGTGGTCTTTCTATCGGTTTCCCATCAACCCCTATCCTTACTTCTTCTTCGGGGGCAGCCACCGGAACATCCTCTCGGACAACAGGCTTGGGCATAAAAAATATATTGTAGACGATAAGAATTGTCACCGAGAGCACAATAGCTAAAATAATATTTTTCTCCATAATTTTATACCTCTACGTTAAAGGGTCGTGTCCACCGGGATGGAAAGGGTGGCATTTTACTATCCTTTTAGTTCCCAGGAAAACACCGCGCTTTACCCCGTATCTATCTACCGCCTGGAATGTGTATTCAGAACAGGTAGGATAAAACCTGCATACTGATGGTAGCCAGGGTGAGATTAAGTTTTTATATAGTGTTATAAGCCCCTTCACAATCTTTTTTGCCATCTTTTGCCTTTGTAACCTTTCTTACATTATTCCAAATTATTAGCTATTGTCAACCCATTTATTCTCTTGCACAATATGGGTTTTTCTGGTAAAATAGCTATATAAGTTCTTCTAAAATAAGGCCTCTTAGCAAAGTTAAACTGTTGCACGAAAGATATATAAGCTATGGGTAAGATAAGATTTCCCCTGCCAGCTAAACTAATAACAGGTATTATCTTTAGTGAGGATAAATTTTTTGTTAAAACAAAGGATAAACTAACAAATGAATATGGAGAAGTTGATTTTGAGAGCCATAAAATTCCCTTTACCTATACCGACTATTATCAGGAGGAGATGGGGGAAGTTCTGTGGAGGAAATTCTTAAGCTTTAAATCTCTTATTGCTCCGGAAAAAATTGTCGGGATAAAGCTTTTTACTAACAAACTTGAGGAGAAATTTGTCTTTCCCGGAACTTCAAAAAGAAAAGTGAACATAGACCCTGGATATCTGACTTTAGCCAGGTTGGTTTTAGCCACAACCAAGGATTTTTCTCACCGCATATATCTTGGTGAAGGAATATACGGTGAGGTTACTTTAAGATATTCTAAGGATAAGGGTTTTCAGAGCCAGGAATGGACATATTCTGATTACAGGAGCGCAGAGTATCTTCAAATACTTAACTTTATAAGGAGTATTTATCAAAAGCAAATTGGTGAATTAAAAAACCAGGGAAGAAGATTATAAAAAAGAATGTCATTGTGAATTCCTTGACGCTTCAGATAAATAAAATATACTAATTCAATCTGCCAGGCTAAGCTTTACAAAAATTAAAATATTATACACAGGGCTAATCTGTATGAAACAAAGAAGATTTGAACTGGTAACCCATCTAAAACCTCAGGGAGACCAGCCTGAGGCTATTGAAAAGTTAACCCAGGGAATTTTAAAAGGTTATCGGGAACAAACTTTAGTGGGAGTCACCGGGAGTGGAAAGACTTTCACCATGGCTAATGTCATTCAAAATGTGCAAAAGCTAACCTTAATTATATCTCACAATAAGACCTTAGCTGCTCAACTTTTTAGCGAGCTTTCCTCTCTTTTTCCCCATAATCGGGTAGAGTATTTTGTTTCCTATTACGATTACTATCAACCCGAGGCTTACGTTCCACAAACCGATACCTACATAGAAAAAGATGCCTCTATAAATGAGAAAATTGATATGCTTCGCCATTCAGCAACAAGAAGCCTTCTGGAGCGCTCAGATACCATTGTGGTGGCGAGCGTGAGCTGTATTTATGGACTGGGAAACCCTAAGGATTATCAAGAGATGCTTCTTTGTGTTAAGGTGGGGGTGGAAGTGCCTCGCAGGGATATTCTCCGAAAGCTTGTTCAAATAAGATATGAGAGAAATGATATTGATTTTTCCCGGGGCAAATTCAGGGTGAGGGGAGATGTTGTTGAAATCTATCCAGCTTATGAGGATGAAGCTGTAAGAGTTGAGTTCTGGGGAGACGAAGTGGAGGGAATTTATCTTTTTGACTCTGTATCCGGTAAAACCAGAGAAAAAATAGATGAAGTTTATATATATCCGGCAACTCACTATCTTGCTCCCCCGGATAGAATAGCTTATGCGCTTGATGCTATACAGAAGGAGTTAAAGCAAAATTTGAAAGAGCTTAGAGGTAAAGGGAAACTGCTTGAGGCAGAAAGACTGGAAATGAGAACTAAATATGATTTAGAGATGATAAGTGAGGTTGGTTACTGCACAGGAATTGAGAATTACTCCCGCTATTTTGATGGGCGAACAGCGGGTGAGCGTCCTGCCTGTCTTATTGACTATTTCCCAAAAGATTATCTTATGATTATTGATGAGTCTCATCAGACACTGCCCCAGCTACATGCTATGCATGCTGGAGATAGGTCCAGGAAAGACAATTTAGTGGAGTATGGTTTTCGCCTCCCCTGTGCCTATGATAACAGGCCTTTAAAATTTGCAGAATTTGAAGCTCTCATAAATCAGGTAGTTTATGTTTCAGCAACTCCCTCCATATATGAGGTTACAAGAAGCTCTCAGATGGTGGAGCAGATTATCCGGCCAACCGGGCTAATTGACCCAAAAATTAGGGTAAAGTCTGCTACCAACCCTGTGGATGACCTTCTAAAAGAAATCAAAGAAAAGGTAGATAAACATCAAAGGGTGCTTGTTACAACTTTAACTAAAAGAATGGCTGAGGACCTTACCGCATACCTTGATGATTTAGGAGTAAGAGTGAGATATCTACACTCTGAAATAGAAACCATAGAAAGGTCTAAAATACTAAGAGAGCTAAGATGTGGTGAATTTGATGTTCTGGTGGGGATTAACCTTCTCAGAGAGGGGCTTGACCTTCCTGAGGTGTCCCTTGTTGCTATTCTTGATGCAGACAAGGAGGGCTTTTTGCGCTCAGAAACCTCAATTATTCAAACTGCAGGAAGGGCTGCCCGTAATATAGATGGAGAAGTTATCCTGTATGCTAACGAGATAACCTCCTCAATTAAAAGGGCTACAGAGGAAACAGAACGTAGAAGAAAAATCCAGTTAGAGTATAACAGAAAGCATAACATTACCCCCCAGAGTATTCAAAAATCAATTCTGGCTGATATAGAAACCTATACAACTGAGAGATTTGAGAGGTTAGAAGCTGCAGCCGAAAAAGGAGCAGAATATACTCTCTCCATAGAAAAGATTCCCGAACTCATAAAAGTTCTGGAAAGGAAAATGAAAAAAGCAGCTGAAGAGCTTGAATTTGAAGAGGCGGCTCGACACCGGGATAAAATAAAGCAGTTGAAAGAAATTTTATCTGAAAATATGGATAAAGTACCGAATCTAATTTAAAAGGAGGAGTAGATGACACTTGGTCTTGCCTTAGCTTTGCTTGGGGCTGCATTAGCGGTAGGATTAGCGGGTACAGGTTCCAGTATAGGTATCGGTTATGCTGGACAGGCATCCACTGGAGCTATGGCTGAGGATCCGGAAAATTTTGGAAGATACCTCATTCTCACCGCACTACCCGGAACTCAGGGAATTTACGGGTTTATCGCGGCATTTCTTTTGATAATGAAGGTGAATCTTTTAGCCGGAGCCCCACTCCCTTTAAGTTTTGCTCAGGGGCTGAGTTTATTTTTTGCTGCCCTGCCCATTGCTATCCTGGGTTTCATCTCGGCTATCCATCAGGGTAAGGTATGTGCATCGGGTGTGGGGTTAACCGTTAAGAGGCCAGCTGATTCAATGAAGGCCATGGTTTTAGCCGTTTTTGTTGAGTTTTACGCTGTTCTGGGTCTTCTCATAACTATTTTTATGGTAATGGGGATGGAACTATAAGATGCGCAGCTTTAGTTTATTAAGAAAGGGATAAAATGGGATTAGAAGAGATACTTAAAGGTATTGATGAAAAGGTAAACGAGGAAGTTAATAAAATCAGGAAAGAGGCTGAGGAGGAGAAAAGGAAAATTATTGAAAGAGCCAATAAGCAGGCGCAGGAGCGGAAAAAACAAATAATAGAAGAGGGTAAGAGGCAAGTTGATGAGGAAATGAGAAGAAAATTAGTTGAGGTGCGCAGAGAGGAGAGAAAAAATATTCTCACCTTTAAAGCCGAGATGATGAGGCAAGTTTTTGCCCAGGCAAAAAAGAAGTTTTTGCAAATTGATGAGAAAGAATATCTTTCTTTAATGAGAGATGTCCTTGTTGCAAGCATTAGACGGGGAGATGAGGAAATTTTAATTTCTCCCGGCGATAAAGACCTTGTTAATAAAGATTTTATTAAAGAAATAGAAAAAGCTATTAGCGAAAAAGGAATAAAGCCTGCTCTTAAATTCTCTTTTGAATTGGATGAGGAAGATAGAGGATTTATCGTTAAGAGCGAAGATGTTCAGATAAACGCTACTATCTCTACCTTATTTTTAATGGTTAATGACAGGGAGGAGATTGAGGTTGCCCGTCGCCTTTTTGGCTAAATCCACCTTTTTCACAAACTAAAGGTAGCTACTCATAGCCCTTCTGGTTATTCTTACCATAAGGGACTGGAGGCTGTTTACATCATTTATCCTGTGAATTTCAGCTCCCCATTCAGCTAAATCCCGACAGGTAAGAATAGATATCCTTGGTTTAAAATCTCCTTCGCTTATCTGAATATGAGAGACCATATTGTTTTCCACTATTTGCTTAAAAAGATACTTGACTGGTTTTACCCCTCGTATGAAGTCTCTAAGACGGTTGGGTGAATAAGCTTTAGTTGACTCATTCCAGTTAAATATCTCCCCATCAGAAAGTATAATAAGGACAAAGGGCTCTCTTGCCAAAAGCTCATTTTCTATCACTTTGTTATCAATTAAGGTGGTATCAAACTGTGGTAGGTAAGCTATTTTTTTACACTCATCAAGCTGGGAGTATTCCCGCCAGCCACTCGTTAGCGTATCATGGGAAAAAGTTATCACATTATAGCGAATGTAAGGAGCTATACCTTTGGACTGAAGCCATTTTATAGCACCATTAAATCCAAGAAGCACGTGGTGATATTTACTTTTCTCACTCCAGGAAGTTTTTCCCTCTCCAAAATAAAATCTTGAGTTCATAATTTGTTTTACCATGCCAATGCTTTGTATATTTATTTTACTTTCCACATCATCAGCCATAGATGCTGATGTGTCAAGAAGGAAGCATATATCGGGAAAGGCTCTTTCCCTCTGGGAGCGGTAAGGAATGAAAATATCGTAGTGGTATTTGGGGACGCGAAAATTTACCATATTAAAAAAAGGACTTTCCGCATCCACTACCACTCCCCCTAAGTCTATGTCTTCTGTGGAGTGAAACTGGGGATGAAAGGGCTCATAGTTGAAGGGCACAACAGGCATAGCCCTTCCCCTTTTTTCCATATCAACCTGGATAGGAATCTCCGGAGCAAGTATCTCGTAAAGAACTTTTGTCACTTCAATATTTTCTATATAATCTGGTTTTTCTTTTGTTTCATAATACATTCTTTTTATGAATTTTTTTCTTACATCCTCATCCATAATCTCTTTTTCAAACCACATCTCACAGCTTACTTTTTCGTTTTCTTCTTTGACATTTTCTATAAGCTCTGCTGTTAACAGGGAAAACTCCCGGGTAAATTTTTCCCATCTTGCTCTGTCACACAAAACTTCCACTGTCTCCTCCAGGCTGGCACTATCTTTAAGCTGGAGTATATCCAGCATTTTGCCTGTTGCATCTTCTATCTCTCTTTTGCCGCTGAAAAACCTTTGCAGGAAAGAAAAATCATCCTCCTCACCCCAGAGATAAAGATTTGTCCTGACAAAGAACTCATAAAAAATGCCGAATCTTAGCTTTAAAATTAAGGGGGATAAAAACTTTCTTAAAAAACTTCTTTTAGAAAAGTGCCTTTTATTGCTATTACCCGGGGAGAGGTGGTTTAACTGGTCGTAGTAAAAAATCACCATTCCCTTAAAATGTCCAAAGTTCAGTTTGCACCAACAGTTGCAGATTATATCCTCCAGCGCATGACAGACATAATCTGCCTGCATTTCTTTATTTTTTTTCTTCAATTCTTCAGCTACAATGTTTAAAAGTCTGTGGTGAATCTCAAGTGAAGCCGGGCAAACCTGGCTGTGAGCTGCGTTGTTGAACAAAAGGTCCTGGCTCATCTCAAAAATGGGATGCTCATGATAGGTTTTGTTCAGATAGGAGGTTAGCAGGTGGTCCTCGCTTATATTCCAGTCCTCATGAATGTTAATTTTTATCTTATGTGGTGTGGAGGAAAGTTGAAATTGAATATGTCCAGGCGAAGGTTTTACGGGAAAAACCTCAATTGAAGCTTCAGTGAGATTTAATAAAGTATTTAAACCGGTAAGCTCGTATTGAAGAGTTTTATAGTCCATTTTAAAATTTTTTTAACTTATATACGGGAGCTGAGACTACACAGCTTATTTTGTTTTCCCAGGGAATCATAACCTCTTTGCCTTTGCCTTCTCTTGATATCCATATTTTCTCTGCTTCTGTTCCAAGGAGAGATTCTCCACTCTGGGTTAAAACCTCAATAGGACTGGAGGTGGTAAGAACAGGAACCTCAGGATTATCCACATCGTAGATTTCGTTTCCTGCGGCAAAAAGGAGTTTTCCTCTGACAAAGGCAAGTCCCTTAATCTTTTTCTTTTTGAATTTTTCTGGAGAGAGTTTAAATATTTGCTTTGGTCTTGTCATTCCTTCATACCATACGTAAATACCATCTTCACTGGCAAAGGCAATTCCATACATACTGTCCAGGGTTTCTCTTATTCTCCTTCCCACATCCTCCTGCCAGGTAAGGTGGGTGATTCTCTCACCAAAGAGAGTCTGGTCAGGGTGGAGAATCCCCCCCATCCAGAAATCCTGGGTATAAACGGTTCTGCCTTCTTTTATCTCCTCAATAAGGTCGGGTGAGGAGTTTCGCGCTATTAAGTTCATCTCATTTAATATCTCTTCTATCCAGAGCCATTCCTCACCCAGGGTCTCAATGGTATCCCGGGCTAGCCTGCCCCGGAGAGCATCATAAAAGGCTTTTTTAATGTAATCTGCCTTTTCCTCCAGGTTTGATTTTATCTTGCGGCAGACAAAATCAATGGCTAAATAAGGATTGCCGTGGTATTCTCTTTTTACCCAGGCAGCATCAAGCATTCCTGAGTAAGGAGCAGTTACCCGGAAAGCCTGAAGAGTTTCCTGGTAGCCGGGCAGGGCAGGGGAGGGAGTATCGGATTTTGCATCAGCAACAATGTAAAGAGCGATGGCTAAGGTTTTGTATGCTTTAAAACTTCGGGTGCTGGTCGGGATAACATAGCCACAAACCTCAGAAAGTCCAGTTTTTTCTTCTCCTGACATACATCCCTGGCACATGTTGGGAATATCATCTCTGACCGTGTTTTTTCTTTTAGTGGGTGATTTGGCACAAAAATCTAAGCTTTTTTTCAAATAAAGGTCAAAAATTAAGCCATCAAGGGATAAGTTTATGTTACTTATGTGTTTCCATATCTGGATTATAAGATTGGTGCAATCTTCCCCCTCCACTCTTTTTAAACCAGGGTTTATATCCTGTTGCTGAATTTTAATAAGGTCAGTGGTGGTAGGAGGGAAATTATCTATGTTTATGATAAGATGAGAACGGTCAAGATATGCCGGGTCAAAGGGGAAAGTTCCAGAGTAGCTTTTTCCAACATTGGCCGTAGCGATGCTTACATGGAAACCATCCACTCCAAAGAAAACCTGTTCGTTTCTCTCAGGCAGGTTTATGTATCCATCAAGAATGGAAAGGGTTTGATTTTGTGTTATCTGGGGGACTCTATTTATCTCATCCAGGATGGTTAAGGGGTTTTTTGTTGAAGCAACTATCTCAAGAGCCTGATGCGTATCTCCCTTTGCTGATGCAAGTTTTTCCAGGTTAAGCGCAGTGTAAATGTCCTTTATCTTCAGGTCAGGATGCGCTCTGATTAGTGTTCCCTTTCCCCCGAAGTAAGTATCGTTTATCTCGGTTGCCAGTTGAGTTTTTCCCTCACCTCTTTCACCTACAAGAAGAATATTAAGTCTTGCGATAAGTGCCGCAGTTACCACATCCCACATATTTAGAGGAGTTGCTTTTATTCTGCAAACCTCTGTTGAGTTTTTGTAAATTTTTGGCTGGGGAAGCTTTCTTATGTTATCTATAAGTTCTAAGTAGTTCATCCTTATCCTCGTTATAACTTAATCCTTTACATTTTAGCAAAAAAGGAAGGTAAAGCAAGGTTGGGCATTAAGCGTAAATATTCACTAAAGCCCGTATACTGCTGTCATTGCGAGGAACAATGATCTTCTTTGGTGACAGGCGTCCCGCCTGTCCTAATTTAAGCATACATCCTGACAAAATGTAGCCGCACCTTTAAAAGTGCGGCTACACTGATGCACTAAAACATCGCACCCTGAAGGTTACCGCTACATTTTTTCACGATTTAGGCTGCGCCCCTCAAGCAATCTGTCAATGGCTGCTATATCTTCTGCAGAAAGTATCCAGTCTCCCGCTTGCACCGTTTCCTCAATTTGAGATGGGTCTCTTGCACCCACTATAGCTGCTGTTACTTTGGCTCGTCTTAGCACCCAGGCAATGGCAAGCTGGGCTAAAGTTCTGCCATTTTTTTCAGCAATAGGGCGAAGAGCCTCCACAAATTTAAGATTAGCACTCAATTCAGGTTCCTGAAAGCGCCTGTCCTGGCGTCTGTGGTCATCTGCAGGAAGGTTTTTAACCCACTTTCGGGTTACCTTTCCTGTTAAAAGGCCTTTTTGCATGGGGCTGTAAACTACTACCCCGATGTTATTTTGCGCGCAAAAATCAAGGGTTTCTTTCTCAATCCCTCGCTCAAGCATACTGTAGGGTGGCTGGAGAGATGCTACGGGATGAATTTGCTGGATGCGTCTTAGTTGCTCCACATTGAAATTTGAAACTCCTGCATAGCGAATCATCTTTTCTTCCACCAGAGAAGCGATAGTTTCCCAGGCCTCTTCAATATCCTCCTCAGGTACTGGCCAGTGAATTTGATAAAGCTCAATCACATCAACTCCTAATCTTTTTAAGCTTGCCTCAACCTCGCGGCGGATACTGTCTTTTTTAAGACAGCCTGAGATATTTCCACTACTATCCCAGACCCTGCTGCACTTGGTAGCAATGATTGGTTTGTTGGTTAGCCCTTTTATTGTCTCACCTACAATTTTCTCAGAATGACCCAGTCCATAAACAGGAGCTGTATCTATCCAGTTTATTCCAAGCTCCAGAGCATGCCTGATGGTGGCAATGGACTTTTTATCCTCCTGGGGACCCCAGGCAAACTTCCATCCTCCACCTCCAATTGCCCATGTGCCAAGACCGATGACTGTTAAGTTGAGGTCGGTATAGCTAAGTTTTCTCGTCCTCATTTTTTCCTCCCTGATTTTTATTAAAATAAGTGTGCTTCCCGGGCAAGCTCGCAGGCATCTTTTGCCGGCGCTGAAAGGTCTATATCAAGATAAGCAGCTTTATTGTTGTAGTAGGGAGAACCTTTTCGGGAAAAAAGAGTCAGGATTTTTCCTCCATGGATAGGTGCAACTCCCTCACAGGGCTCGTGGCTGCGAATAAGGGTTTTTATTCCCAAAAGATGCAGCACTTTTTTAGAGATATCTTCCCCAAATATTTTTCCCGCTCCCCGGGGGGACGGATAAGTTCCCTTTATATTTTTCGGGTCACTCCAGAGAATCTCTTCAAAATAAGAGGTGTCGGGATGAGTCTTGTGAGCGAAGGCTATATCATCAATAGATTTTATATTCTCTGGCAGGCCAGCGTGAAGCATGAGATATTTTTCTCTTACCTTTGCGGTATGGGGTAAAAGATTGAAAAGGTCGGAGAAAATTGAGACAAAGTCTTTTTCCTCGTCCGGGTATTTTGCCCTTAAAAAATATGGTAGGTCAAAGGGATAAACGCCAAGACCGGGCGCAGGCTCATGGTTGCCCCTGAGTAAAACCACATTCTCCGGAAAGCTTATCTTCAACCTTAAAAGAGCAAAATAGACCTCAATCGTTTCCTCGCCTCTATCTCCATAATCACCCAGGAAAATAAGATACACTTTTTTCTGCTCTACTCTTTTTAAAAACTCGCTCTCCCTCAAGATGTAGGTCAAGCTATCAAAATCACCGTGAACATCTCCTACCACAACAGCTTTTCCCTCGGGAAGGATATCAATCAGGCCTCCCACAACTTTTTGTGAGCCCATTTTTCCTTCTATTCTTTCTTTTTCAAGTATTTTAATCGCCCCTTCAAGAAGACTTCTCATCTGATGAGAGCTTACTATTTTCGTTTGATTTTTAACGTGCTCAATATTCATAGAATTAGTCCAGTAGCTATTGTTTTCTGTATAGCTTAATAAAGTTCTATTAAGTGTCAATGCAGCTACATTTATCAGAGGGTTTTCCATTTGTTTTGACACCAGCGCTTAAATATTTTACAATGTTCACAGTTTGAACGGAAAAATCCCCCTGAGAAGCGAAGGAAGTGCAGTGAAAAGTGAAGCCCTGGATACTTCTTTAAAAAAAATAGCCAAAGGAACAGGTATAGTTTTAACCGGGACGATTCTCGGGATGCTACTTGGGCTTGTAAGCCGCATCGTCATCGTGAGGTACGTGACTCCCTCGGAATTTGGACTTCTCTACCTTTCCTTAACCATAACCGGTATCACAGCTACCATAGCCTGTCTTGGTTTTCCGGTGGCAACGGTGCGCTACGTCGCCTTCTACCTTGAAACAAAAGATACGGCAAAGGTGCGTGAAGTAATCAAAACTTCTCTTGTGGTAAGCAGCATTATCAGTATTACCCTATTCCTTTTCATTTTCTTTTTTGCCCATAGGCTTGCCAGCCTCTTCAACGAACCACAACTTGTACCAGTCATAAAAATTATGTCCTTTATCATCCCGGCACGAGCACTTGTTAGCGTGCTCGTTTCTATTTTACGCGGCTTTGAAGATGTAAAGTCAAAAATTTATTTCCATGACATCTTCCCCTACATCACCAAGCTCCCCCTGCTGGGGATAGTTGTGCTTCTTGGCTTTGCATTCAGGGGTGTGGTGTACGCCTCACTCATCTCCTTTCTCGCCGTAGCGATGCTTGCTGGAATATACAGCCTGAAGAAGGTTGTGCCCCACATCAAAGGCAGACAAGCACGTTCCAGCTCCTCAGAAAAAGCTTTACTCAGGCGAGAACTTGTTTTCTTTGCGCTTCCCCTTTTTGTCACCATTATTTTGCAGCTCATCATCTCCTCTACCGACACCCTGATGCTCGGCTACTTCAGAAGTGCCCGGGTAGTCGGCTTCTACAACGTAGCCCATCCAATAGCTAACTACATCGCAGTTATCCTGGGAGCGAGCGCCTTTATCTACTTTCCCATTGCTACGGCTCTTCATGCGCAAAACCTAACCTCTGAGCTCAAACAGATGTACCAGATTACGACCAAATGGGTATTTACCCTTACCCTGCCGCTCTTTTTGTTAGCTTTTCTTGTTCCAGATTCCACCCTGTATTTTCTGTTTGGCACCCAGTACCTCCAGGCAGCCACAGCGCTTCGGATTTTATCACTCGGATTTTTCCTGCACACGTTCTTGGGACTGAACATACAAACGCTCATCGTTTTCGGAAAAGCACGCTATGTCATGCTAAACAATTTAATGGTTGCGGGATTAAATGTTATTCTCAACCTGCAACTTATCCCTCGCTTTGGCTTAGAAGGTGCCGCATTTGCCTCGGCAGTATCGCTTATCCTGGGCAATATCCTGGCATCAGTTGAGCTTTACAAAATATCCGGTATTCATCCTTTCACCCGAAACTATTTTAAACCCATAGCTTTATCCATACCTCTTGCAATAATCTGCTATTTTATGGGAAACTTTATTAAAAGTATTCATCTACAGGTTATTTTGCTTGGGTTAAGCTTTACAGCTGTCTCTTTATTATCTATTATAATCACAAGAAGTGTGGAAAGGGAAGACTTGATGATACTAAGGTCTACCCAGCAAAAGTTAGGAATAAATTTGCCCTTAGCGGAGAGCGCTTTAAAAAAAATAATTGGAAAGCAAAAATGAGAAAAAAATTTATAGAGGAGGTAGATGGGTGCGCATCACTTATATTGGAGGAAAAATGGCTGAAAAACGACTTCTTGAAAACTTAAAAAAATATTTTAAACAGAAAGAAAATGTAAGCTTAGCTTTTATTTTTGGCTCTTCAGCTAAAGGAGTTGCTGGAAAGGATTCGGATTTAGATATCGCAGTTTACCTGAAAGATGAAAAACAGGAAGATGAGATCTGGAAAGAGGTAAGCAGAATTGCCGGTAGAGAAGTTGACCTGGTTGTTCTTAACAGTGCTCCTGCAAGCTTAGTTTCCAATGTGCTTAAAACAGGTATTTCTCTTGCAATTAAGGATAGAAATTTGTTCTGGGATATATATCTAACAAAAACACTTGAAGCTGAAGATTTTTATGAGTTTGCAAAAAGTTACCTGGATATTTACCATAGAAGCACATCTTTGATTCCGGAGGATAAAACAAGGTTAATTGAGAGGATTCAGTTTTTAGAAAGCGAATTTAAGGAAATTGACCATTTTAAAAATTTAACCTTTGAGGAATACCAGCAGGATAAGGTAAAAAGAAGAAATATGGAAAGATGGGCTGACAATATTATAAATGCTACTATTGATATTGCGAAGATAATTTTAGCTTCAGAGAAAAAAGAAATGCCCCGAACATACCAGGATTCTCTCTTAAAATTTGGACTGCTTATTAGTCTAATAAAAAAAGAGGCAGAAAAATTTTCCACTTTTGCCAGACTGAGAAATATTTTGGCTCATGAGTACTTAGACATTCTCTACAAAACAATTACAAACTTCATAAGAGATTCTCGACCCCTTTACGAAAAGATTTTTAAGTTTCTTTCAAGCTACATCTAAAGCTACCAAACTTGCGCAGGAAAGTTTATCCCATATAGAATCAGATAATTAAAAATTTCCACAAGTCTCAATTTAAAAGAGTATAAAATAATTGGTAAAACATACTTCCCCTCAGAAGAAGTGATGTATGGATTTATGCTGTAATAGGCTATGAGTTTAGCTTTATTGCCAGAAAATATTTTTCAGGTTATCCTTACGCAGGCTTTACAGCTATCTTATTTTTATCTATTATATCAGAGCCTGGATGATTCTACGCTAAAGGTAGAACTCAATGGAGATTATATTATAAATTTGTTGGTGGCAATTTCATATTACTCACAGTAAAAGCAAGATATGGTAAATTTTCTACAGGAGACAGTATAAAGTGAGGATAGAATATGATTCAGAACGGGACCTTCTTTATGTTTATTTTTCTGAACCAAACGTGAAAGCAGCAGAAACAATTACAGTTACCCCTGGTGTCCATGCTGATTTTGATCGTAGAGGTAAATTGATAGGCATAGAAGTCATTGACGCCTTAGAGACAGTTGGTGAAAAGATAGAGTTTAAGCTACCAGAGACTGTTCATGTAACGGCAAAACATTAAGCGCCTAACTGCATTAAATAGGGAGTAGCACAAATGTCACCTCAGG
>JACUUP010000170.1 GCA_014859225.1 Candidatus Aerophobota bacterium | reverse complement strand
TCCGAGGTCTTTGAAATGGATGATGATATTGCTACGGTGAAAGAGGATGCTGACTTCAACGATTATGAGGATGAAATAAAGGAGGCAACCGAGGATTGCCCAACTGAAGCTATCCATTATGAAGAAGAGTAAAAATTTACCCCTCTTCCTTGAATGGTGGAAGGAGGAGGGGTTTCTCTTTATTGTATTATAAATTACAAAGAGCTGGAGCAAAGTTTTTACAATATTTAAAAGTGGAATAAATTGAGAAAAGTCGGATATTATCTTATTTTTTCACTGTTTTTTTTATTAGCATTTATCTTACAGACAAGTTATGAGATTAGTTCTTCTTCTATAAGCGTTTCCTCTCTTACATCTCCCCAATTCACAACCATTACCATTTACCAGACACAAGATATAAGCCTGATTCAGGAAAAGTATTTGATAAATTTCAAAAAAGGGGCAAGTTATGTCCAGTTTGACCTGCCAAAAATGGTAGATACCTCATCTGTTCACCTGAGCCTACTCAAACATCCAGATAAGGTGAGAGTAGAGGAGGTTACATTTTCTCCTTCCTCTAATAGAGCCCTGTGGAGGATACATGCTTCACAATCCATAGAGGAGCAGCTGGAGATCACCTACTTTACAGGAGGAATCTTGTGGGAAATCAACTATGATATGGAGATAGATGAGGATGGGGAAAAAATAGCCTCTTTTTATGGATGGGTAACTGTAGAGAATAAAAGCGATAAAGATTTCACCCGAGCAAAGATAAGACTAATTACCGGAGAGCCTCATCTTTTAAAAGAGGAAAAAAGACAGGTTCTGCGGGAGGTGGAGCGTATTCAAGCCTTAAAAATGGAAGCAGACGTTCAGCCTCCCCAGATAAGAAAAGAAGCTGTTTCTGAGTATTACCTTTACCAGATTGAAGGTGAACGAGAACTAAAGGGAAAAGAAACAACCTGTTTTGAGCTCTTCCGCTCCCAGAATCTATCTTATGAGCTAATTTACCATTTTGATTTTGACCGCTGGGGAATATTTCCTCAGGTTATTTACAAATTTGAAAATAATCAGAGCTTTCCCCTCCCCGCCGGTCCACTAAAAGGATGGCTGGCACCAAGTGGGATAAGAACACAGTACCTTGGCCAGAGCAAAATTGAATATACCTCTCCCGGAGAAAAAATGGAGGTAGCTATAGCCGAGGAAACAGGACTGAAACTTGAAAAAAAGATAACTTTCTTTTTGCGAGATGGGCTTGAATTTGGCTTTAGAAAAGACCTAGTTAAATACCACGAAGAGGAAGAGTATACTATTCGCATTAACAATTTCTTAGAAAAAGAGGTTAACGTAACGATCAGGGAAAATGTTCCCGGAGAATGGGAATATATTAGCTCAAGTATACGCGTACAAAGAAAAGAGGCACATGCGTTAGAGTTTGAGTTAGCCGTGCCAGCACAAGAGGAAAAACATTTTACTTACAGAATCCAGAAAATATTTAGATTAAAATGAGGATAAAATTGAAATTTTTATCAAAAAAGAAAATACATCTGGCAATAATAACTCTAAGCGGTATTTTCTTTCTTTTTGGCAGCGCGCATTGTTCTAATCTTGGGATTATATCCCCACGGGAATCTATAAGGATACATATAGCAGAGGATACAAAAGCATTTGTTACCGAGACAAGGTATATACATTTGCATCAAGGAACAAACCAGATTTATTTAAGCTACCCCGGGGTAAAGATTATTCCTGATTCTTTTCATATCCAGTTTGTGAATGAGCCTGGGAAAATAAAAATAATCCAGACCTCAACCGCTCATGATACCCCTTGGACTTTTACCTGGACAGCTTATAGCGAAAAAGAGGGAAGTGAACTTATTAGAATTTCTTATCTTTCTGAGGGATTAAAGGTGGACTACAGCTATGTTGGGTATGTGGAAGAAAAGAAAGATTACCTGGCACTAAAAGGTGCTCTTAGCCTTATCAATCAAACGGGTGAGGAATTTGCAGGAGTTCATATTGTAGAAAGGGGAAAACAAAACTGGGATACAGACCTTAAAAGGGAAGAGAAAAAAAGACTTTTCTTCTTTGATAAACTCTTGTTTCCCCTTAAAAAGATTTATATTCTGGATTATCAAAATTATGGGGAAAAAATTATCCTCCAGTATGAGCTCACCAATACTGCCAATAATCCTGTTATGCCTGGCAAAATAATGGTTTATCAAAGGGGAAAGGATAACAGCTTAACTTTTTTAGGGGAAGATATATTTAATTTAACCAATCCAAAAGAAAAGGCAAAGATTACGGTGGGTGATGTGCAGGATATAAAGGTAGAAAGAAAGTTAATAGAGTTTCTCAGAATTAATGTGAGACGAAATGATGCAGGGAATATAACAATTTATGATACCGCTGAAAAATACGAAATAATTTTAAAGAACCAAAGAAAAGAAAAGGTAAACCTTTCAATAAGAGAGTATATTCCCGACAGCTGGAAAATGATTGAATCTAAACCATCAAATTATATAAAAGAGGATGCTCACCATATAATTTTTGAGATAGAGATAATGCCCGAGGAGGAGGTGAACATTTACTACCATATACAGCGAAAAAACCTTCTCCCCTACCAGATAGTTAAACCTCTTGCAAAGTAAAGTAATGATAAAAGATGATTTTTACAGTGAATATCTAAGTATAATAAAAAGTTTTGAAAGATATCTTGAGCAAATGATGGGTGAAAAAAATTTCCCTGATGCTACATTTTTACTTTCCAAACTCTGCCAACAAATAGAAAACTGCCAGCGCTGTCCCCTCTACAAGACAAGAACAAATCTTGTTTTTGGGGAAGGAAGCCAGGATGCTATCCTTATGTTCGTAGGAGAGGCCCCGGGGAAAGATGAAGATTTGCAGGGAAGACCCTTTGTAGGAGCGGCGGGGAAACTTTTAAGAGAGACTATCAGAAATATGCAAATTACGGATAATAAAGTATATATTGCCAATATACTCAAATGCCGTCCCCCGGGAAATAGAAACCCTGAGCCTGAGGAGATTGCCTCCTGTTTACCCTATCTTAAAGAACAGATAAAGATAATTCAACCTAAAATAATTTGTTCACTGGGAAAATTTTCCACTCAAACCCTGCTCAACACCACCCGTGGTATTACATTCCTCAGGGGACAGAAATTTTCCCTGGAAGGTGGAACAGTTCTAATTCCCACCTACCATCCTGCAGCCTGCATCTATCGCCCACCCTGGAAAA
>JACUUP010000015.1 GCA_014859225.1 Candidatus Aerophobota bacterium | reverse complement strand
GTAGATGCTTGCCTGGAGCTTTTTACTAAAGAAAAATTTCAGTTGGAATAGTAAATTACCTTAACCGGAAATTAAATTCTCCCGGGTAGGTTTTAATTCCAGGCTCATCTACAGGAGAAAACTTGTAGTAGCGCGCTTTTCTTCTTATCTCCTGGTCAAATTGGGGCAAGCCCGCGGCAGAAATAATTCTCACATCTACAACGCTTCCATCAGATGCAACATCTACTTCCACAACTCCACTTCCTTCTCTTCCCTGTTTTTCCATGTCCGCAGGATATGTGAATTCAGGCTCATACATAACCTTTCTTGTTCCAAGCCCTCTAAAGGTTATGCCTACTGGTCCTTCGGCTCCCGCAATGAAATCTTTGCCTTCTCCAGCTCCCGGGGAAGGTATTAACGTGGGGATTTCTCCTCTAAGGGGAGAAGATATTCTGGTAAGGGGTGTAGTGCCAGTTGGTGCTCCTAACAGAGTTTTTTTACCCTCCATTTGTTCTTTAGAAATTACATTGCCTGTGCGGGGAAAAGCTACTGGCTCAAAAGATAAGGTAGGAAATGCAACCTTTAATTCGCTTTCTGGTCTGGCATGGGGTGGAAGCACAGGGATATCCTGGGTGGTTTGAACAGCAAGTTCTACAGGAGAAAGTTTGGGAGATGCCTCCGCCGGTTCAACCTTCGCTTCAGGAGGAGGTGCAACAGGAGGTGCAGGAAGAGGTGGTGGTGGAGGGGGAGGAGAAGCTACAGGGATTTTTTCAGGTAGTACCCGTTCGGGTTCCACTACAATGAGAGAAACCTCCATTATCTCGGGTTCTGGAAGAGGGGATTTCCAGATAGGGAAAAATACAAAAAGGGAAAAATGAATACCGGTTGAAATTAAAAGGCCAAGTTTAAAAAAATCCTTTCTACGCATCTTTAATCCTTTTTCTCCGGGATAGTAAGGATTCCAAGGTGGACAGCCCCAGCTCTTTTGGCTAAATCCATAACTTCTACCACCCGTCCATGCTTTACCTCTTTATCAGCGTTAATTACAACAAGCCCACCTTTTTCCCTTACCTCTTTTGTTAAAATACTTATGAGATTTTTTTCATCTCTAATCCATGTTTTACCAACATATATATGGTTATCCTTGGTTACAGAGATTACTATATTTTCCTCTACCCTCTCCTGAGGGATGGTTGTCTTGGGAAGTTCCACCTTTATTCCATATCTTATTGCCGCGAAAGTGGTTGATACCATAAAAAAAATTAACAAAAGAAAAACCACATCAATAAGAGGAGTTAAGTTTATGAATACTTCTTCCGATCTTGACTTTGGTCGATGGAATTTCATTTATTTCCCCATTAAAAAGTTTATAAATTCGCTGCTAACTTTTTCAAACTCACTCACGATTTTATCTGTGCGGTGCATGAAGTAATTATAAAAAACAAGGGCTGGTATGGCAATAGTAAGACCTACCGCAGTGGTAAGAAGTGCCTCAGCAATTCCACCTGCAAGGGCTCCCGGCTCTCCCACACCTCTAAGAGCAATCACATCAAAGGCTCTTATCATACCCATTACTGTTCCTAAAAGTCCAATCAGAGGAGCAACAGTTACTATAGTCCCGAGTATTTTCAGGTGCTTTTCCAGATAGGGAACCTCTAAAGAGCCGGCATCCTCAAGCGTCTCTTTTATTTCTGCCCTTACTTTATCTTTTTTTTCTATTCCTGTTTTTAAAATTCTGGCTAAGGGTGATGAGGTCATCTCACAAAGAGCAAGAACTTTTTCTACCTTGTTATCTGCATGTCCGTTGATTATGCTCCTTGTTTTTTGGGCAAATCTCTTGGAGCGGTTCTCAATTATCTTCAATACTATAAATTTCTCAATTATTATAGCTAAAGCTAAAATGGAACAGATAACAAGGGGTACCATTAAATATCCGCCTCTTACAAGTAGCTGAAGCATTTTTTCTCCCTTTCCTTTAAGATTTTTCTTATCCTAATCTTATCCTAATCTATCAGCTTTATTTTGTCAACTTGCTTTATTTTGTCAATACCCCCTCGTGCAACCTATGTCCTTTCTATAGTGCATTCCTTCAAAGTAGATTTTCTGAATTGCTCTGTAGGCTGCTTTAGCTGATTCTTTCAAATTTTTCCCCATTCCCGTAATCCCCATTACCCTTCCTCCATCAGTTAAAAAGTTCTTATTTTCCCTTTTAACTCCGGCATAAAAAGTAAATACATTTTTTATCTTACTAACCTCGTCCAGCCCTTTTATGATTTTCCCTTTCTCATAGCTATCTGGATATCCCCCGGAAGCTAAGACTACACAGGTAGCGGCCCGGGAACGCCATCTTAAATCTATGGTTTCCAGCATCTCCTGGTCTATAGCCTGAAAAATATCTACTACATCACTGCCCAGCCTGGGGAGGGTTACCTGAGTTTCAGGGTCACCAAAGCGACAGTTATATTCAAGAACAAAAGGCTCACCTGAGTAAATCATCAGTCCAAAGTAAAGAACACCTTTATATACAATTTTTTCTTTTTTTAGGCCCTGCAAAGTAGGAATGACTACCCTTTTCATTATTTTTCTAAAAAGATAAGGCTTAAGTGGTGCTGGAGAAAAAGCACCCATTCCTCCTGTGTTAGGTCCTCTGCCTTTATCATATAGAGGTTTATGGTCTTTAGAGGACACAAGTGGTTTTACGGATTTTCCATCTGTTAGCACAAAGAAGGATATCTCCCCGCCCTTTAGTTTTTCTTCAATCACTATTCTTTCTCCAGCCAGGCCAAATATTTTATCCTGTATAATCTTGCGACAGGCATCCATTGCTACTTCTTTTGACTTTGCAACAAAGGCGCCCTTACCACCTGCCAGTCCGTCCACTTTCACCACTGGCGGCTCGTCTTGTTTGTCTATATAAGTTAGGGCTTTATCAAGAGCAGAGAAAGTTTCAAATCTCGCCGTAGGTATAGCATATTTTTTCATAAAATTTTTAGCGTAAACTTTGCTTGTTTCAAGCCGAGCCGCTTCTTTGGTGGGACCAAATATTTTTAGCCCCTCTTCACCAAAAACATCAACTATCCCGTCGGCAAGGGGTGCCTCAGGTCCTACTATGGTAAGGTCAATTTTGTTTTCTTTAATAAATTGGGCTACTTGAGAAAAATCTTTCTCACAGGGTATCTTCGCACAATGGGCAATGTTCTGTATACCAGCATTCCCCGGGATGCAGAAGATGTCTTGCACTTCAGGATTCTGGAAGATTTTCCAGCAAAGAGTATGCTCTCTTCCTCCTCCCCCTATAACCAGGACTTTCATTGATTCCTCCTGTTAATGTCACAATTTTTCTTGTTCCTCCCTTTTTCCCTTTCCCCTTGCGGGATAGGGTTAAGGTGAGGCAAATAGAGCTAAAAAGGAAAGGCGGTAATATAAAATGATACATTCCAGTCAAGTTCAGGTTTTTCCTGAATATTGAACCTGAGTCCCAGGCAGTGCAATGTGACATCCAGTCCATAACTTAAGTTTTCTATTCTTTCTGACTTTAAATTATAACCTATTTTACTTGAAAGAGAAAGATTATCTACAACTTCAAAAGAAGTGGCAGCGGAGATATATTCTCCTTCCCCTGAATAGTTACTATAGCTGGCATCAAGCTCCCATTTTGCTTGTTTTAGATTGATTCCCCCGTGAAAAAAAGGGAAAGTTTGCTCGTAGAAATCATAAGAAAAATCAGTATATAAACTACCTCTTGCAAAAGGTATAAATAGAAAACCTTCCATGGGTTTTAGTTTTCTTTGAGCGGATGATAAATCATAACTCAAACCTAAGCCCAGGGAAAAAAGAAGGGAGTTTCTCAAAAAAAACTCATTTTGCAGTTTCCACCTGAGTATATTTTCCTCCCTGACATCTTTTTCCCTTCTATCCAGCTCAGGAAACTCTGGGCCTGATTTTTCCCGGTGGTAGTAACCAAAGGTTGAGAAAACATCGTGGGTTAAATCCCCCCTTTTTCCTTTTAAAGAAGAAAAAAACTCGTAATTTTGATAGTTTATGCTGCCTGAGGTAGCGTCTTTTTTTTCTGGTTTGTACCAGAAAAACTCCCACCCTAAGGTAGGTTTAAACCTTATGTATTTTAAAATAGTCTGAGGATAAGAAAAATCTAGCGAAGACCACAATCTCACTGTGTTAGCATCATCTTTAATAAAATTGGTGAGTTCTGTGTTTTGTTTTATGTAAAGCCCTCTTAGAACAGAAGTGGGGGAAAGTAAACTCAGTTTGATACGGGGTAAAAACTCGGGATAATCATCACTGGAGCCTGTCTTTTTTTGAAGCTGTAGCAGCAGGCTGGCATTTTTTTCTTTTAAGTCCAGGGCAAAAAAAGAGGGAAAAATTTGTCTTTCTTCATCTGGCAAATGATAAAAATAATCCTTTAAAAAATCAGCATCCGTAAAATAGTTCACATTTAGCTTTAATAAAGATTTAGTGGAAAGATAACCTATCCCTTGAATTTTCCCTACCCCTCTTACATCTCCTGTATCATTTTCTTTGATATAATAGGCAGTTATGTTTGTCTTACTTTTTTCTGAAGTATGAGAGATGTCAAGCCCTCCTGCCAGCCCCTTTTTCTCATAATAATCAAGATGGGCAACTGCTTCTGTATTTTCAAAGGGGTAGAAAAGATAACTTGTTTTAATATACCACCCGCTGTATTGCCTGTATCCTGGCTGAGGCAAGAGAAATCTATTTTTTTCAACAAAGTAATAAACATAGACAGGACTCCAGAAAAGGGGAATAGAGCCAAGGTAAAAGATGGCATTTTTAATTACAATTTTTTTCCCGGGGTAAAGCTCTACCGCTTCTGCTTTTATCTGGTAGTGCGGTAGGGGATGTTCACAGGTGGTAAAGTTTCCCTCCAAAAGATTTATTTTCCGGGAAGAAAAGTAAGCTTTTTTGCCCTGAAACAAGACATGTCCTTCCATACTCCCCTGAGGTTCCTCGATGAATCCTTCTTTTTTTTCCAGATTGAATTCAAGCCTTTTGCCTTTTATTCGGTAGGAGTTAAAACTAAGGTGAATCTCACCTTCCGCTTTTGTTTCAGTGGTATCAAGATTTATCTCTATTTTTTCTGCTTTGATGAGAATTTCTCCAAAATAAATCTTAACTCCTTCTTCTGCCATAATTAAGGGGGGATTGGTAACAGAGCTTAACTTATCAGTCTCCAGGAGAATAATTTTCTGTTGGGTGTAGCCAGGTGGTGTCAAAATAAATAAGAAAATTACAAAAACTCGCAGTAAGGTTAATAGTTTTCTCATATAAAAGCTTATAACTTGAATTTTTCACCTAAGAATATTCTCTTTGCTTCTTTACTTTGAGTAAGCTCCTCTCTTGTTCCAGAAATAAGTATATTTCCTTGATACATTATGTAAGAAAAATCAGTTATTTGAAGCGTTTCTCTAACGTTGTGGTCTGTTATTAGCACCCCTATACCTTTTTTCTTTAAGTCAAAAATTATGGATTGAATATCAGCTACAGTGATGGGGTCTATTCCTGCAAAGGGCTCGTCTAAAAGAATGAGGGAGGGAGAAGTAACAAGAGCTCTTGCTATCTCAACTCTACGACGTTCTCCTCCAGAAAGAAAATAAGCCTTTTTGTCTTTAAGATGTGAAATTCCCAGTTCTTCCATAAGTTCTTTAGCTTTTTCCTCTCTTTCTCCCACTGAAAGGTCCAGAGTTTCAAGGATAGCCATAAGATTTTCCTTAACTGTTAATTTTTGAAAAACAGAAGGGTTCTGGGGAAGATAAGCTATTCCCCTGCACGCTCTTTTATAGGTTGGTAGACTTATAATATTTTCTCCATTTAAAAATATCTTTCCTTCATCAGGTCGTATTAGACCGACTATCATATAAAAAGTGGTAGTTTTTCCTGCCCCATTAGGACCCAAAAGTCCTGCTACCTGGCCTGAACTCACTTCCAGGTGGGCGTTTTTAACTACGGGTTTTTTTTGATAACTTTTACTTAGATTCTCCACCCGGAGCAGCGTCTTCCTCCTCTTCTCTTAAAATGTAGATAGCTTTAACTGGGTCTCCTTCTGCTTCCAGTCTTTCTTCCAGTGTCCATATTGTAACTTTTTGAGCCTCAATGCTGTTGCCAATGTCATCTTGATATTTAACATTTCCCTCAAGTATCAAAAGATTTTCCTGGGGTAAATAAGTAATTATCTGACAACTTCCCTGAATTCCAGCATCTTCGGTAATTCTAACGTTTCCTGTAGCTATAATTTTTTTTAGGGTATCATCAGGAGCAAGGTAAATCTCTGCTTTATCTGCCTCCACAGTGTAGTTTTCCCAGTTTGCCTTAACTTCTTCCTGAAAAACTAAAATCCTGTTAGCATAGTCAATACTTTGCTGCTTAGAGGTGACGGTAATTTTCTGTTGCCCATCTGTTGCCGGGCTAACTTCTGCTAACAAAAATCCCAGCGCAAGAGCAATAGCTACAGCTAAAACTGCTAATTTTCTCATCATCATTAAATGCCTCCTTCATAGTAGGTTGTTACCTGCTCCTTTATAATTACCGAACTTAAGTCGGGTTTACATATTAATCCCTTGCCCTGAATGACGAGCATTCCTTTTTTAATGGTAACCTCTTTTTCTGTGTGAAGTTTTTTTTCAGAGCTGTCCCATCTAAGTTCGGAAGTTTCCAGCTCGGCTATTTCCTGATAGGAAGTTATATGGATATCACCCTTCAACCAGAGATTTGAGGTTGGAATTTCCATTACTACCTGTTTGGCTTCTCCCCTGGAAGCGGGTTCTCCTTTTTGGAATAACTCAAGCTTTACATTTTCTGAAATAATTCTCTGGGAAAACTGGGTTGCCTTATCTGCTTTTAAAATCCATAACTTTTCCCCTTGTTCATCCCATTCCATAAGTTTAACTTTCTCTATCTCCATAAGGGGAAGTTGTAAGGTCTGGCGGTTAACGGGATACATTGTAGGTTCTTTTTGTAAGTTAAAAAGCAAAAAAACTATGAGCGTAAAAGCTGTTCCTGCGCCAATGATAGATAAAAAAAATAGCCACCTTTTATTCATCTTTATTTTCTTGCTCTGCTATTAGATTTTTTGTTGTTTTCCATTTTTTTCTTATTATTTCTGGAAGCACTTTATCTTCCCTTAAACATCTTTTAATAAACTCAATCGTTCTTTTATCTGAAGGGTATCCTGAACCAATATCGCTGTAAAGAGAAGAGATGTTTTTTATCTCTTCGTCCCTTGCTACTTTGGCAAGTATTGAAGCTGCTGAGACGATACTGTATCTTTTATCTGCAAAATTCTCAACCACCAGTTTAGTATCTTTTACTTTTATCAAAGCTTTAATTTTTCTCTCAAAAGATGGTGGACAGGATGTAGGACAATCAATAATGGTTTCATAAGGAGAAAACTCATCAATCAATTGTGCGATAGCTTTAAGGTGAAGAAAATTCATGCTATACCTGTCTATTTGGGATGGGGGAATTTTTATCAGTTTCCATCTTACCGCAATCCTTTCAATTAACGTTTTTAACCTTTCCCTGCGAGATGGAGAGAGAAGTTTTGAATCCTTCACTCCCATTTGCACAAGTTCAGGGATACACCCCTTTTTTGTCATTATTCCACAGACAACCATTGGTCCAATCACTGGTCCTCTACCAGCCTCATCTATTCCCATTACAAGTTCTTGCATAGTTAGCTTCGGGTAAATCAAATCAACATGTTTAAAGTTATTGTAGTGCAAAGCAACAGCTCTGTCAATTACTCGCCTTACTTATGTCAAAATTCTTCTTAATTGACCTCTTCACGTTTCTTATTGACGCTTGCCTTGATATATGGTATAACATAGATGCATTAAATAACCAGGAGGAGGAGACTATGCTTAGCTTTGCCGAAGAGCTCTTGCTTTTAGCTCTGGATGATGAAAAAGGCGTCATTATTGATAAAACTTCTATTGGATATGGTTTAGTGGGAGCACTACTTATGGACCTGTCATTAATGGATAGAATAGAGGTGGATTTGGATAACCTTAGACTTGTTGATGCATTGCCCACGGGTGATTCTCTCTTTGATTGGGTCTTGGCGAGGATTGCTCGGTCAAGGGAAACCAGAACAGTAGCTTACTGGATTATCACCCTCAGACAGGAAAGTAAAGACATTGAGGAACAGGTATTGGAAAGACTTATTCACAAGCAAATTCTAAGAGAGGAAGAGCAGAAAATTCTCTGGGTCTTCGCCCGCAGACGTTATCCCATGCAAAATGACAGGGAAGAAAAAGAGGTAAAAACGCGCATCCGCTCTGTAGTTCTAAGTGATGATATTCCTGACTCGCGTGATGTAGTGCTCATTAGCCTGATTAAGGCATGCTACCTAACTAATGAAATCTTCAGCGAGGAGGAACTGCCCAAGGTTGAGAAAAGAATAGAACAGATTGCCAGAATGGACCTTATAGGTCAGACGGTCTCGCGCATCATAGAATCAGTTATCCGAGCTATCGCTATGGCTTCCCTTCACCCTTGAGTTTTGTTTACGTTAGGACAGGCGAGACGCCCGTCCTACCAGAGATGGACACAATACAACGTAGGACAGGCGTCTTGAAAAAAATAAATCTGTCCCCTTTTTTTACCGGAAAGGAGACTAAGAATAAGGGGAATAAATGACAAGGTCTGATAAAGTTTTTCTTGTGGCTCTTATAGGTGGTGCTCTCATAGTAGAGTTTGCAATCCTTTACTATTTTTTTATCCTCATTCCCGCAAAACCTCTGGTTAAACCTCCTTCCAGATATCTTATTGAGGTTGAAAAAGACAAAATTCCCCAGTTTCAATTTACCTTCTCCCATGAAGCTCTTGAGGAGCTAAAAATAGCCTTTGAAAGACAAAAAGAGTTTCTTTCTAAAAAGATAAATTATGGTAACGAGCTTCCCTTTGGTGAAACAAAACTTCCAGCCTCTTTGATTAGAGAATCAGCTGAGCTTTTTTTGCAAACCATGCAGGAGGCAAAAACACAGAATGAGCTGAACAGGTTAATAAGAGAGCGCTTTCTCATCTTCCAGGCTGCTGGAGAGGGTGGGGAAGGGGAAGTTCTTTTCACCGGTTATTATGCTCCTGTGTATGAGGGAAGCCTTAAAAGGGAGGGCGCTTTTATATACTCTTTATATGTAAGACCTGAGGATTTAAAAGTAGTTGATTTAGGAGAATTTATCCCTGCTCTTAAAGGAGAGAGGCTCGTGTACAGGATTGACCCTTTTAAAGGAGAAATTGCCCCTTACTGGACGAGAGAGGATATTACAAAGAGAAAAGTTCTGGAAGGGCAGGGTCTGGAGTTTGTATATTTAAAGGATAGATTGGATAAGTTTTCTCTGATGATTGAAGGTTCAGGAAAGATAGTCCTGGATGATGGAGAAACCCTCTGGGTAAATTACGCAGCAACTAACGCAAGACCCTATACCAGCCTGACTCATCTCTTAGAAAAAGAAGGAAAACTTCCCCGGGGTAAACTTTCCATGCCCTCAATCAGGGAATATTTTCAGCGTCACCCAGAACAGATGGAAAGCTACCTCAATCAAAATGAAAGGTTCATCTTCTTTGTTAAAGATGAGAAAAAAGAAGGGGCTACAGGAGCTACCGGATGTTTGCTCACGCCTCAGAGGTCAATAGCTATTGATGATAAAATATTTCCCCTGGGGGCTCTGGTCTACCTTGAGTACCCTGAGCCTCAGGTTAACGAAAAAGGTGAGGGTGTGGGGATGAGAAATGAAGCTGGATTTGCATTTTGCCAGGATACAGGAGGAGTTATTAAAGGCCCTGGGAGAGCAGATATTTATTTTGGCGAAGGAGAAAAGGGGTTTGTTGGGGGTGAATATCTCAAGGGTGAAGGTAAACTTTATTTTCTTATAAAAAAATAAGATAAAAATGAAGGATAGAAAGATGCTATCTCATGACAGAACTTACCGGGTAATTGACGTTAACTTAAATCGGGCAAGTGAAGGACTGCGAGTTCTGGAGGATGCGGTAAGATTTTTCATCAATGATAGGGATTTAACTGAAGAGTTGAAAAATTTGCGCCATCTATTGTTAAAAGAGACAGAGAGGTTGCCAGGGAAAGAAAAATTAATTGCTCTGAGAGATTCCGTGCAGGATGTTGGCGCGAAGTTAAAAGAAGAAAAAAGAGAAAAAATTGAAGAGCTCATTGAGGCTAATTTTAAGAGGGTAGAGGAGGCATTGCGCAGTCTTGAGGAATATGGGAAATTGATTCTTTCCTCCTGGGGAGAGAAATTTCGGGAGTTCCGTTTCCAGACCTACAATCTGGAAAAAAAGACGAAGGTAAGACTGAGGAAAAAGATAAATTTGACTTTATATGCTGTAACCCCATCTTCACTCCAGGAGAAAGATTTATTATTTAAAAGTTTTCAGCTAATAAGAGGTGGAGCTACCGCAATTCAGCTTAGAGAAAAAAGCTTATCATCCAGAGAATTTTTAAATCGGGCTATCAAGTTAAAAAAAATAAATCCTCCCGAGATGACTTTTATTATAAATGACCGTATTGATATAGCTTTAGCCTGTGATGCTCAAGGGGTTCATCTGGGACAGGATGATGTTCCTTTATCTTTCGCCAGAAAAATTTTAGGTGAGGATAAAATAATAGGAGTTTCAACTCACAGTGTACAAGAGGCAAAAAAAGCTGAAGCAGAGGGAGCTGATTATGTTGCAATAGGACCGGTATTTTCTACCCCAACAAAAGCCGATGCTCTTGAGCCTGTCGGCTGCGAGTTGGTATCTTGTGTAAAAAGGGAAATTAAAGTACCTGTGGTGGCTATCGGAGGAATCTTACTAAAGAACATAAGAGAGGTTCTGAAAACCGGGGTAGATGGGGTAGCTGTTATTTCAGCTATCTTTTCTGAAAAAGATGTCTTGAGGGCAACACAAAAATTAATTGAAATAATTGAGGAGTATAAAATAAGCGAATGAATGATGAAATGCTGGTGGTATACACAAAAAGTGAGGAGGAGACAATAGAGCTGGGATTTAAAGTAGGGAAAAATATCTTTTATCCTTCTATGATAGCTCTTATGGGCGAGCTTGGCAGTGGGAAAACTACCCTCACCCGGGGTATAGCAAGAGGAATGGGGATTAAGGTAAGGGTGAAAAGTCCAAGTTTTGTCATAATTAATGAGTATCAAGGTCCTCATCCTCTTTATCATTTTGACCTTTACAGACTGGATGATGTGCATCAGTTGGAAGAGTTAGGATATCAGGAATATTTCTACACCTCCTGTGGAGTGGTAGTAATAGAGTGGGCAGAAAAAATTATAGATTTTTTACCCCCTGAATATCTAAGGGTAAAGATTCAAATTGAAGATTTCACTATGAGAAAGGTCATGTTAACACCAGGGGAAAATAAAGGATACCATCGTTTAATTGAAAACATTAAAAGTGAACTTAAATGCTAATTCTTGGAATACAAACATGCTTGCCATCAGGATTGGTTTTTTTAGGAGAAGACGAAAAGATTTTAGCATCTCGCAAACTTTCCTCTCAATCCTCCTCTGAATATTTATTACCGCTCATTAGCTCTCTTCTGAAAAAGACCAATTTGTCTATCCAGAGAGTAGATGCTCTTGTGATAACGAATGGCCCTGGTTCATTCACCAGTTTAAGAGTTGGGATAGCTCTGGCAAAAGCTTTATCTTTTTCTCTTATGCTACCTCTTGTAGCTGTTCCCACCCTTGATTTGATTGCTTTTTCGCTTCCCGTCTCTGGTTTTATATGTGCTTTGATTCCGGCATACAGGAGCTCATTTTTTGCTGCTTTTTTTAAAAAAGATGCAGATGAATTGGAAAGGGTAGGTGAGTACCTTTTTCTCTCCTTTGATGAGATAACTGAGCAGGCAAAAAAATTCTTTCCGGATGAAATAGTATTTGTCTGTTTTTCCGCAGATTACCTTCCGCGGGAAAGACCAAATTCAAAAATTTCTTTTTTCAAGAAAGAGGTAAAATTAGAAAAGGCCCTGCTAAAATGGGCTCTAAGGGATATAAGAGCTGGCAGAACAGTTGACCCCCTCATTTTGACCCCCATTTATGTATCGGCACCTATAATACACAAAAAAAAGACATAGATAGATATGATGAAAAATATAACTTGTGTCAATAAAGTGAATATACGTCCCCTACAGGAGGAAGATATCAATAAGGTGGGAAATATTGAAAGGGTATCTTTTTCTTCACCCTGGACCTCCAGACTTTTTTATCTGGAGATGAAGAAGAATTTTGCCTACTACTGGGTTTTGGAATTTGAGGGGAAGCTGGTAGGATATGGTGGTTACTGGAAGATACAGGATGAGGCTCATCTTACAACTTTCGCCATTCATCCTTCCTATAGAAGAAGGGGCCTGGGTAAAATTTTACTATTCTATGTTCTGGAGGATGCTCGCAAACAAGGAATGAAGAAAGTGACACTTGAGGTTAGAAAAAGCAATTTTGCCGCTCAGGCATTGTATGAAAAATCAGGGTTTAAAAAAATAGCAGTTAGGTCCCACTATTATCATGATACAGATGAGGATGCCCTCATTTACTGGAAAACTCTGGATTAAAAGTAGAACATAGCCGCCACCGCTTTTGAACACCGAGATAAATGTCAGCAGTTGAATTTTTCAGGAAACTGGAGATGTTTATTTGACATATGGCAAGCTTTGTATAGAATAAGTGGCAAAATCATAAATTGAGAGGTAGGTTGGGATGCCCTCACCTGAGGAGCTACTTATCCAGGAAAGAAAAGAGAAACTGTCCAGCTGGATTAACTTGAAGGGAAATCCCTGCTGGGAAAAATTCTCGCCTCAGAACCAGGTTGAGAGTCTACATAAAAAGTTTTCCTCTCTTGAGAAAACTGAGCGAAGCGGGGCGAATGTGCGTATAGCGGGAAGAATAACTGCTCAGAGAACCCACGGGAAAGCTACCTTTCTTGATTTAAAAGATGAAACTGGAAAAATCCAGCTTTACGGTAGAGTGGATAGATTGGCGAAAAGCTATGGACTTTTATCTAAAATTGATATAGGGGATATTATTGGAGCAGAGGGCGAGGTCTTTAAAACAAGAACCGGAGAGTTAACTGTGGAGCTTTCCTATTTTACTCTCCTGGCAAAATCTCTACATCCTCTTCCAGATAAATGGCATGGTCTTCAGGATACAGAGCTTCGCTATAGAAAGCGCTGGTTAGACCTTCTGGTGAATCCAAAGATGCGGGACATTGTTCTTGTGAGGGCAAAGATAGTAAAAATAATAAGGGATTTTTTAGATAAAAGGGGATTCGTTGAAGTTGAAACACCCATAATGCAGCCTGTACCTGGTGGCGCTACTGCCCGTCCCTTTGAAACTTATCATAACGCTCTGGGTAAAAATTTTTATCTGAGAATTGCTCCTGAGCTTTATCTTAAAAAGCTTGTTGTGGGTGGACTGGAAAAAGTTTATGAGCTAAGTAGAAATTTCAGAAACGAAGGGATTGACAGGTTTCACAATCCAGAATTTACCATGCTTGAAGCGTATCAGGCTTATGCTAATTATTTTGATATAATGGAGCTTGCAGAGCAGTTAATTTCTTATGTAACTGAAAAAGTTAAGGGAAAGCTGAAAATTGAATATGATGGAAACAGGATAGATATGTCTTCTTCCTGGAAGAGGTTTACTTTTAAAGAGGCTTTACAACAGATAGGAGGAATTGATATTGACCTAAAAATAAGCGATGAAGAACTGCGAAAAATTGCTGAGGGGTGTGGAATTAATACCAGGGATTTAACAAGGTCCCAGATTTTTGAACATCTCATTGATAAGAAAGTGGTGCCATATCTAATTCAACCAACAATTCTATACGATTATCCCTACGAGACAGCTCCACTGGCTAAAAGGAAAAAAGAGGACCCTTTAGTAGTGGAAAGATTTGAGCTTTTTATCGCCGGATGGGAACTTGCCAATGCTTACTCGGAACTGAATGACCCTCTGGAACAAAAGCAAAGATTGGAAAAATTTGCCGATGAAAGGTTTATAGATTATGATTTTCTGGAGTCCCTTGAGTATGGAATGCCTCCTGCAGGGGGGCTTGGAATCGGGATAGATAGATTGGTTATGCTGCTTACAGATTCTACCTCTATCAGGGAAGTCATTTTGTTCCCACAGCTTAAATCAAAGTAAATAAGGAGGAATATTAATGGGAAGGTGGGTTTACCTTAACGGGGAATACGTCCCCCAGGAGGAAGCAAAAATTTCTATATTTGACCATGGTTTTCTTTATGGAGATGGTGTATTTGAAGGAATAAGAGCATACAAGGGGAGGGTTTTCAGACTGGATGAGCATATCCAGCGTTTGTTTAGATCAGCCAGAGCAATTTCATTAAAAATACCGCTTTCCCCGCATGAGTTAAGGGAAAAAATTAAAGAAGTTTTGAGAAAAAATGAACTTAAAGATGCCTATATAAGAGTTGTGGTTTCAAGGGGAGAGGGGGACCTTGGTCTTGACCCCGAGAAATGTCCCTATTCTCAGCTGATAATAATAACTGATAAAATAAGCATATATCCGGAAAAATTTTACGAGGAGGGACTTGAGGTTATAACCTCTTCGGTAAGAAGGAATAGTCTTTCAGCACTTGACCCGGGCATAAAATCTCTCAATTATTTAAACAATATCCTTGCTAAATTGGAAGCAACAGCAAAGGGTGTTTCTGAGGCTATTATGTTAAATAACCATGGTTATGTTGCTGAGTGCACCGGAGACAATTTATTTATTGTAGAAGGAGGTGTTCTGGTTACCCCCCCCGCCTGGGCGGGGATTCTTAAGGGGATAACAAGAGATGTGGTTATTGAACTTGCCAGGGAAGAGAATATAAATTTTGAGGAGAAAGTCTTCACCCTCTTTTCAGTTTATACGAGTGATGAGTGTTTTCTAACCGGGACTGCGGCTGAGATTATACCTGTAACCAGAGTAGATGGAAGAGTTATCGGGGATGGTCGGGTAGGTTCTGTAACGAAAATATTAATTAAAAAATTTAGAGAGCTAACTGAAAAAGAAGGTGTGCCAATATATGAATGAGGAGGAGAAAGTGGCTAACATATACTATGAGAAAGATGCAAGTATTGATTTTATCAAACAAAAGGTTGTGGGGATAATTGGCTATGGAAATCAGGGACACGCACAGGCGCTTAATCTCAGGGATAGCCACGTTAAAGTATTGGTAGGCGAGCTTGAGGGAACTTTGGGCTGGGATAAGGCTAAGGAGGCAGGATTTGACGTTATGGCCTCAGCTGAGGTGGCAAAAAAGGCTGATGTTATTCAAATACTTATACCCGATGAATATCAGGCTGAGCTTTATAAAGATGAGATAGAACCATATCTTGAAAAGGGAAATGCCCTTGGTTTTTCTCATGGATTTAATATCACCTTTCATCAAATTATTCCCCCAAAAGATGTTGATGTTTTTATGATAGCTCCTAAAAGTCCGGGCTCGCTTCTACGCCGTCTATATGTGGAAGGGAAAGGTGTTCCCGGACTTGTAGCATTGCATCAGGATGCAACAGGTAAGGCAAAAGAGCTGGCTCTTTCTTACGCTAAAGGTATAGGTTGTACCAGAGCAGGTGTTATAGAAACAAGTTTTGATGAGGAAACAGAGACCGACCTTTTTGGAGAACAGGTGGTTTTATGTGGAGGGGTTAGCTCTCTTATTAAAGCAGGGTTTGAAACTCTGGTAGAGGCAGGATATCAGCCGGAGATGGCTTATTTTGAGTGCCTGCACGAGCTAAAACTCATAGTTGATTTAATTTATGAGGCGGGGCTAACTGGTATGAGAAAGGCAATCAGCAATACGGCAGAGTATGGAGACCTTACACGCGGACCAAGGATAATAGATTCCCGGGTTAAAGAGGAGATGAAAAAGATTTTAGAGGAGGTAAGGTTAGGGCATTTTGCCCGAGAGTGGATTCTGGAAAATAAAGTGAATCGTCCCGTTTTTAGTGCTCTGAGGAAAAAAGATGAAGAGCATTTAGTTGAGAAAGTGGGTACAAGGTTAAGGGAGATGATGTCTTGGATAAAAAGGTAAAATTGGCTAAGAAGTAAAAGTGAAAATCGATGCTAAAGAGGATTAAAAAATATTAAGGCACAAATGGTGAAACATCTTATTTCTGTTGAAGTAGAAAACAGGTTCGGGATTTTAGCAAGGATTGCTTCCCTTTTCAGTGCCCGGGGATTTAATATTGATTCTTTAGCCGTGGGTGAGACTGAGGATTCTACTATTTCCCGGATAACCATGGTTGTGCCCGGGGATGACCAGGTTATTGAACAGGTGATTAAGCAACTTCGCAAATTAATTGATGTAATAAAAGTGGTAGACCTTACAGGCCAGCCAACTGTTACAAGAGAGCTTATCCTGGTAAGGGTTAATGCCAGAGGAAAAGATAGGGATGAGATAATGAGATTGGCGGAAATTTTTCGAGCCCGAATCGTAGATGTTCATCCGGAGTCTCTAACTCTGGAGGTTACAGGTAACGAGGAAAAAATAAAGGGCCTTTTAACTCTTTTGAGGCCCCTTGGTGTAAAAAAACTGGTAAGGACGGGAAAGGTTGCTTTGTCCAGGGAAATGAAAAGTTGAAGATGATGAAGGAGAGGACTTTTGTTTTGGTAAAACCGGATGGGGTATGTAAGCGTTTAATTGGACAGCTTATAAAAAGAATAGAAGATGAAGGTTTTAAGATAGTGGCTCTCAAAATGGTTAAGCCAGATAAAAGTGAGATTGAAAAGTTTTACCAGCCTCATAAAGGTAGAGCCTTTTTCCCGGGACTTGTTAAGTTCATGCTCACTTCTCCCTGTGTAGCTATGGTAGTTGAGGGAGAAAACACCGTCCAAAAAGTTAGAGAGCTGATAGGAGAAAGAGTTCCGGCTGAGGCTTCAAAAGGAAGTATAAGAGGAGATTTTGGTTCAGATGGAAGACGCAATATAGTTCATGGTTCTGACTCTCTTGAGTCGGTAAAACGGGAGATTAATTGTTTTTTTTCCTCTGATGAAATTTTCTCCTACGATGAGGATGATTGGCTGAATAGTGAACCAGGTTAAATAAGATATGCTTGTGCTGCGCCCTTTCAGGGGAATAATGTACAATAAAAATGAGGTAGGTGATTTAAGTAAGGTAGTAGCTCCTCCTTACGATGTGATATTTCCTCAGGCGCAGGATTTTTACTACAGGGCTCATCCTTGCAATATTATAAGGATTATTTTAGGAAAGGAGGAGGTGGGGGATGGCGCAGAGGAGAATAAATATACCCGTGCAGCAAATTTTTTTCGTCAATGGCTTGGCAGGGGAATATTAAAGAAAGAAAAAGCTCCTTCTATGTATACCTACTATCAAAGATACCTTATTAATGGTGATGAGGTTGAAAGGGAAGGATTTGTTGCTCTGATGAGACTTGAAGATTTTTCCTCAGGAAAAATTTTTCCCCATGAAAATGTTTTTTCTGAACCACAGGAGGACAGATTTAATCTGCTTAGAGCCTGCCGGGCTAATTTTTCTCCCATATTTGCACTTTTTAGTGACCCTGCAAGAGAAATAGATGCCCTTTATAAAAGAGCTAAAACTCTTCTTGAATTTGAAGATGAGAACAAAATAAGGCATAGATTATCCTCTATTTCTGATTCAGATTTAATTAACAGGATTTGTTCTTGCATGCAAAATAAAAAAATTTTTATTGCTGATGGTCACCACAGGTATCTTACTGCTCTTAGATTTAAAGAGGAGATGAGAAAAAAGTGTGATGCCCCGGGCGGCGTAGATTATGTGATGATGTATTTTCTCAACACAAACTCACCCGGTGTTACAATACTCTCTGTGCACAGGCTTATAGGTAAGCTTACTCTGGAGCAAGCAAGGGAGCTAATTGAGGGAATAGAGAAATTTTTTTATAAAAGAGGCTTTAAAAAGCTTGAAGGCGAGGATGAAGAAGATACCGCTAAGAGATTATTACTGGAGATAAAAAAAATAGGAAGCCCTGCTCTGGGAGTTTACACCAGGCAGGAGGGTTTTTCCTTACTAATTCTAAAGGATAACTGTATTTTTTCAGTAAAGGTTAGAGCAGCTATCGTGGCTATCCTGGATGACCTGGTAAAAAATTTACTTGATAAAAAAAACTTAATTAAAGGAGAGGAGATTGATTTTACCACATCTCCCTCTCATGCAATTAAACAGGTTCTAAAGGGACATTTCCAGGTAGCTTTTTTTCTTGCACCAACAACTGTTGAGAAGATTCAGGAAGTTGCCCTTACTGGAGGGAAAATGCCTCCCAAATCAAGCTATTTTTATCCCAAACTTTTATCCGGTTTGGTAATGCGGGACCTTGAAGATGCAGTTTAAATGTGGCGGGAGTGATAAAGATTCTTTGAATAGCCTTTCAGGCTGGATTCTCTTAAGTAAGATTTCTTCTGCTGGATGTCCTGGTGCAGGTAAACTGCTTAAGTATTTTGGCACCCCGGATAAAATTTTCTCCTTTCCCCTTGAAAAACTTATTCAGATTTGTAAAATAGACAAAAAGACAATAGAGTTTATAAAAAATGAGTTGCCAAAAATTTCTCTAGAGCAAGATTTAGACTTGATTAACAAGCTTAATATAAAGCTTGTTACATGTAAGGACTCTGATTATCCCAGCTCCTTGCAAACGATTGCCTATCCGCCAATTCTCCTTTACATACGGGGTGAATTAAAAAAAGAAGATGAGAGGGCAGTTGCTGTGGTGGGAACAAGGCGTGCAACAAATTACGGAAAGACTGCGACAAGAAAACTTGTCCGGGAACTAGCCAGAGAGCGTATTACCATAATAAGCGGTATGGCAAGAGGAATAGATACCTGTGCCCATGAGGTTGCACTGGAGGAAGGTGGTAGAACTATTGCGGTTTTAGGCTGTGGGGTTGATGTTGTTTATCCGCGTGAAAACAGCTCTTTAATGAATGAGATAATAAAAAACGGTGCAGTTATTTCAGAGTTTTCTCTTGGAACAGAACCTTTTGCCAGAAATTTCCCCCGGCGCAATCGTATTATAAGTGGTTTATCTATGGGAGTGGTTGTGGTAGAGGCTCCTTTAAAAAGTGGAGCTTTAATAACGGCAGATTTTGCCCTTGAGCAGGGAAAAGAGGTATTTTCTGTTCCCGGTGTTATTACCAGCCCCTACTCTGAAGGGACCAACAGGTTAATAAAAGAGGGAGCCAAGGTGGTGGAGAATGTTTATGATATTCTTGAGGAGCTTAATATTCCTTTTTCCGGGGAAAAAGATAGCTTTACTTATGATTTACAGCTATCCTTTGAGGAAAAACTCATTTTTGATAAGCTCACCTCTAACCCTTCTCATATTGATGAAATAGTTAGGCAGAGTAGTTTATCGGTAGCAAAAGTTGCTGATATTTTAATGAGGCTCCAGCTAAAGGGGATGGTGAGAGAACTTCCAGGGAAACTTTTCCTTAAAGATATTTAAAAGGCTGATAAATAAAGCCTGTTCCTGACAGGCTCAGGAACCTGTTCCTGACAGGCTCAGGAACCTGTTCCTGACAGGCTCAGGAAAAGGAAAAAAGGTGTACATTGGGAAAGAAGATGTCCAAAGAAAAAGAC
>JACUUP010000169.1 GCA_014859225.1 Candidatus Aerophobota bacterium | reverse complement strand
TGGGCTATGAAGTTGAACAAAGGAGATTAAAAAATGAGTGTGAAGAAAAGGACCCCATGTTGTAGTACCTGAAGAATTGGTGAAAGAGATAGACAGAATTTCAGGAAAGAGAAAGCGCAGCCAATTTATAACTCAAGCTGTGAGAAAGGAAATACAAAGGTTAAATTTTCTCAGAACAGTAAAGGAGACTGCTGGAGCCTGGAAAGATGAAGACCACGCCGAACTAAAAGAGGGGGTAGATAAATGGGTAAGAAGTTTGCGCAAAGAAGATGAAAAAAGATTAAAAGAAATAATATAGTGGCTAAATACCTATTGGATACCGCAACGGTCATTGCTCATCTACGAGGTAGCAAAAAAGTAAATTTTCTCCTGGAGGAAATTGGTCAGCGAGGAGATATTGCTGGTTGTTGTTGCATTAATATTGTTGAGACTTATGCTGGCATGAGAGAGGATGTACAAATCAGCTATATCTTTCAGCTTCTTCCCTTGCAATTTGACACCATTTGACCACGTTTTTTGGATTTTTCCCTATAGTGTGATTATCTTTCATTATTATCTCCACTCTACATTCTCTGGTTACCTCAAAAGCTTTTCTTATCTGCTTTCTTATATATTCTTCGTCAATAAATGGTTTTGCTAAAATCGCGGGATGTGGTTTCATTGAGAATATGTACTTATTTTCAAGATATGATACCATCTTCTCAATATCAACCCAGGGAGAACAGGAAACACGACGCAGATTGTGATGCTTTTTCACCACATACCAGCGAGAGTGAAGTGGTTCACAACATCCATAACAGTTAAGTCCAAAACGCTCCAGAATGATTTTCTCGTAAGGGAACACAAACTCCTCATACATTTTGGCTGAAACATTCACTGTCTCCTGACTTTCGGCAAATCCCCACATATCAACAGTTCTTACATGACCGTTAAAATCTTTCTGAGGTAGCTCTTGCGTAAAACCAAACCCTCCTGCTCCCACATAACTTCCATCATTATTGAGGCTTAAAAGATTGTTCTCCTCTAAAAAATCAAGCTTTTGCAGGTATCCTTGCGAGATGATTGAAAAGAGCTGTTTGAGTTCTTCGGGATGCTCAATAAAATCACAGAAGAAGTTCTCAATTCCCCGAAAGTAGATAGCGAGTGAGGTAATCCCCAAGGACCACCACCATACCCCCTTTAGATTTACCCTGAGCATATCTCCAAAGATATCCTCTGCCAGATCTAAACATCCATTTGTTGTTTCCCAATCTATCTCAAACTCCGGAGGATGCAATTTCTTCAAATCGGTTTTATAATCTTTAACGGGAGGGTCCCAGGTATATGAGCCCAACTTGTCTGTCTGATAATAAACCAGCATAACCCCCCAGTTATCAGGTGAGACCGTATAGGGAACATCCAAATAAGGTTCCACGGGTTTATCATCTCCCATGTCCTCTCCCCAGAAGATCTCTTTCCTGAGGTCCATCTCCCATCTTTGAGCGAGCCTACCCTTGCACCTCATCTGGCGCCGGGTAATTATCTCATTCCATCCATTTTCTGGGTCGCAAAACACAAGTGGTCTTGTTTTCTGGAGCATATTGTGCTTCTTCCAGAGCTGGCGCTTTTCCTCCATACAAGGCTCTGAAGCTAATTTTTTGACTTTCTCAGCAAGTTCTCTGAGTATAGCTTTATCTTCTCTTGAAACCTTCACATCTTCCAGTGTAAATCCGGTCTGAATCTTCCCTGCAGGTGTTTGTTCTAAACCTGTAGACTCGCCATTACCATATTCCTCTATCATAAATATTCCTTTTTCATTCTCTTAAAAAGGTTAACTTTAACCTCTTCATTTCAACACGAGCCAAAGATACGATTTCTTCATCTATGACCAGGAAAGAAATCATATCTGGACATGGTCTGATGATAGTCGCTCAGAATAAGCCGTGTGGCAATATAGCTATCGTCACGGTGGACAGTTAAATCAAACAAACATGAGTGGTTATGTCTTTTCTCTCCGGGAACTTCCAGAAAAGAGAGCACCGTAGATTAGTCTTCTTCTTTCTAAAGTTAGGCTTTATACATCTCATTAAAATGTTTCTGTGCCTGCACTGTAGCTTCTCTCATCATATCTTCTGCTTTTGCCGTTTCTCGTGTCCCCAGGTATGTGATTAGTTGATGAGTATTTAGCTGTCTGGAAGCTTTTTCACAGGCTTCCCAACTCAATATACTTCTTATCACTCTATCAATGCTCTGTTCTACATTATCGTAGGGCCTTGCCTGCATATCATGACCTTTCCAGCGACAGAATCCAGATTCCTGAAGTAGAGCGGCGATAGCTATGTTCATGCCATTCACCCGGACACCATGGTCTATATCAAACTTCCCGGGACCTCCCAGGATAATACCATCGTTGTATCCCTGACTGTTGGTGTGCATATGTACTATTGCATTATTATCCAGCTCCTCAACTGTATCATATATATGGTCAAGGCCGATCATCTCTGAGTGTCCGAACTCTTTATTTACGCCCTTTTTATCCATAGAAATCCCGGACTCCTCCTTTAACTTTTTCCACAAAAGCAGGGCACTTGCAACAGTTGGTATAAGCAGTGCGGGATGCCCCTCATTTGGTTTTGGTTCAAGTGCTATGAATAAGTTAGCGCCGCACTTTGTTTCATATTTACATAGTCCTGCTATACTTTCCTTGAGATTTTGATACATATACTTTATTCCTGTAGAGGCAAGGTCATACCCGAAGGAGCCATTCCAGATAACAAATGTAGGTGCTTTTTCTCTGTCAGGATGCCAGGCTTTTTTTAACGGTCCGTAGGTGAGGTCTAAGGCTCTCTGGCAATAGTTTTCTGCTTTCTTTCGTTCATCTATATCCAGAGAAGCAATTCCGCCATAGGCAAAATGAACATGAAGACCGGGTGTTGTCATTGCAAGATAAATTTTTGCCTCAATCAGCGCATCAGCTATTTCCGGGGCGGTTTTCTCATCATACTCATAGTCATAATGCATCTCCATTCCTATTTCAATATCATCTGGCAATCTGGGCCTGATTTTTTCCGTTATTAACTTAACCACACCTGTAGTGTCCAGATTTTTCGTGCTCCATTCCGGTCTCATATCGGGAGGTAAAAATCCTCCCTTCCCCGCGTTGAAGGTCCATCTACAGATGGCATGCAAGGATTTTTTTTCCGACATTAGCATCCTCCTGAAATTTTTGTTTAAATTTTAAAAGAGTTGCTGACATATTGGTATTATACAGATTCTAATACAAAATTTATAAAAAAGCAAGAGAAAAAGGTCTTTATGTTTTTTTCTTTTCTGGATGCACTTGCTAAATTTTCTCT
>JACUUP010000168.1 GCA_014859225.1 Candidatus Aerophobota bacterium | reverse complement strand
GCAAGTCAAATAATCCCCAAAAATTCATTTGACCCTTGGGCATTTTTCACTATAATCTACCCTTAATCATTACCAGGGAGATGAAAAAAATTAAGATTCTCGCTGTTGCTGATAAGGTTCATCCGGTATTATACGATTACTTTGACAAAGAAAGATACCTTGACATTGACTTAATCCTTTCAGCAGGAGATATAAGACCTGGATTTTTATCTTTTCTTGTCAGCATGCTCAATAAACGCTGTTTTTATGTAAGGGGTAACCACGATATTATCTATGATGAAAGACCCCCCTTAGGTTGCGAAAACATAGATGGAAAAATTGTATGCTACAATGGAATAAGAATACTTGGATTTGAGGGCTCTATGTGGTATGGAGGAAGGGGAGTTGAGTATACTGAAAGGCAGATGCGGCGAAAAGTATTCTCTCTTCAATTTAAACTCTTGAGAAAAGAAGGGGTGGATATTATCTTAACTCATGCTCCTCCCAAGGGAATCCATGATGGCAGGGATATCTGCCACAGTGGATTTTCCTCTTTTATGAAGCTTATAGAAAAATATAAACCTTCATATTTTATTCATGGACACACCCATACAAACTATGGGTACAGCAAGGAAAAAGTAACTGAGCTTGAGGGAACTAAAGTGGTAAATGCTGATGGCTATTATATATTTGAAATAGAGCCATCATCAAATAATAAACTAAAGAAAAAGAGTAAGATTTTTTTGAAAAAAGGAGGATGAGCTAAGTGGTGCTTAAAGTTTCAGAAGAAAAACCTTTAAAATGTTTTGAGGCAGAATACAAAGCTAAAAAATTTCCTTCCAGAATAGATAGAGGTATACAGGCTGTTGAAATAGAAAAAATTGTGGGTAGCGTAAGTAGATGCCTGGATTTTGACAGGGAATTTTCCGTTAAAAATAAAGGTTCGGGTCAGCATATCTTCTCAAGGATGGAGAATATAAAAAGGGCTTTAGAAAAAGGTAAATCCCTTCCCGCAGTTGAGCTTTATAAAATGGATGATGAGTATTATGTTGTAGATGGTCATCATCGTATTGCCGCAGCAAAGGGGATGGGACAAAAGTTTATTGATGCTCATGTAGTTGAGTATCTTCCTTCGGCTAAAACTTCAAGAGGTGCTCTTATTCGTAAAAGAACAGAATTTGAATTAAAGACAGGTCTGCAGGGAATTGAACTTTCCCAGAAAGACGATTATGATAAACTCTTATCCCAGATACACCAGCACAAAGATTATCTGGAGCAAAGGCAGGAAAAAGAGCTATCACTACAAGAGACGGCAAGAGATTGGTTTCAAACTGTTTACTTCCCTATTATCCGGGAAATAAAAAAGGCTGATTTAAACTTCAGTGAATACCTGCCCCATGCCACGCTGGGTGATATATACGTTTATCTTTGTGATGAGGTAAATATGTTTAATGCCCGGGACGGAAACTACGGTGTTAGTGTGGAGGAAGCTCTGGAGGAGCTTGGAATATTGACCAGAGCAACCAAACTTATATTCCAGGATGAGGGGTTTAAAGAAAAACTTTTAAAGCTCCTAAGTCCCTGCTACTACCTTAAAAGATGTCCCTTTGGCCTGCATTGTGAAATGTAGCAGAAAAATTGACATTCATCTGTTTGTGCTCTATAATAAACACACACAAAAATAAAACTACACAGGAGGTAGATATGTCCCTTGGAACTGGAAGAGAGCTGAAGGAGCTTTTTCAAAAACTTTCTCCCTTTGAGCCTGACGGTAAACTGAAACCTGAAAGCGAGAGAGTAACACTTCTTGCTTCCAATGTTAACATTCCTTTTGAAATTCAGATGTCTGCTTTTGTTCAGGCCTCAGTCGTAGGAGAGGGAAGTCCTCAGATAATTCAGATAAGTCACAATGCTGCTAAAATAGCTGGTAGGGACCCAAAGAAAACATCGTTTTTAGAGGGCACCACAAGAAAAAGCTGCACCCGTCCTGCTGTCATTGGTGCACAAAGAGGAAAAAGGATGCTTGAGGAATTTGTGGAGGATTTTTCCGCAAAGCTTATATTTCTTTCCCTTGACCACTTTACCGCGCCTTCCTTTGATGCTGGACGTTATTCAGCCTCTCAGGGCAAAGGTGGACTTAACCGGTCCCTATCTAAGGCACGCCTGGAAGAGGCAATTGAGGTAATGAAACCTCTTTACGGAAAAGAGGTGGATATAAGCAGGGAAATTTTTCAAGCTTATGTTCATTATCTTGCAGGTGATGCAGTAGGTGCCTACAGGAAAGATTTTTTGAATGCGGTTGAGCTGGCAAAACCTGCCTGGGCTATGATTGATACAGGAGAGCTTCCTCCTGTGCTTAACTTTGCTCTCTCCAAAGACATTGTAGAGGCGGTAAGAAAAGAGTTTGATAACGAGGATACAATTATTGAAGCAGAAATTGCCTCCACCGGAACAAGTGGAGAGGAAGTAGAGCATAAGAAGTTAACAGGTGAGGAGCTTGAAAACTACAAAGATAAAATTGTCTTATTTGTAAAGTTTGTGGGAGCAGAAGGTGTAGCTTATGATATAGGGATGAAACATGCGGCAAAGAAAGGGGAAAAGCACGAGCCTGATTTTGAAAGGCTAAAAACTGTTCAAAGAGGTCTTTTTCTTGAGCTGGGAGCAAATATTCCCTTTGCCCAGCACGGAGGAACCGGTGCTGCCAAAGTTATCAAGGGGTTGGTGGGAAAAAATAACATAAATACCCAGTATCTTGTTGATGCCGCTAATTTCTTTGCCAACCACTACGAAAAAAACAAAGATGCTATACGAGCTGGAGTTAAATCTGCCTGTGGGACCGATATATACATGAATATGGCAGTTGTTCAGGCACAGCGGGCAGTGACCAAATTAAAAGAAACAGGTAGCTTCGGTCTTGTTCCCCGCCTGCTTGGCGCTTAGGAGTCGGGTCTTGACATTTTGCATTAAGCTGCAGGCTTTATCCTGCGTAGGACAGGCGTCCCGCCTGTCATCACACACAGATGTAGCCGCAGGCTTCAGCCTGCGTTTATGTGCATGCACCTTCTGTATATTTACAGACAAAATATCCACACATGCCACTTGACATATTTTTCAACGGGGGTATAATATAAAGGTTTGGATGAGCGAGAAAACTCATTAAAGCCAAAATTAAAGTTAGCAAGACAGGCATCCTGCCTGCCACCATACTCAGGGAATGTTTATGCCGGGTTTACTGAAAAACAGGGCCCACTAACCTCTATAGTGGAGGGAAGTGGGCTTTTTTAATTTTTGTTGGTCAATAGGTAGCAGGTGGTTAGCATCCACCAGGGTTTTGGAAGTTCACAAGAGGAGAAAAGAATAGATATGACTCGGAATAGCAT
>JACUUP010000167.1 GCA_014859225.1 Candidatus Aerophobota bacterium | reverse complement strand
ACTTAGCTATGGGGAATCGCTTGTGCCGGCAATGGATCGACAATTTCGTACAGGAACTGAAGACAACCAAGATAGCCGGTCAAATCCTGTGGCGTATTTCATGTCGTGTAGACGATGTAGTTGCCCAGCTCATCAACAAAATGAAAGAGGTAGGCTTGATGAGTGTTTACATTGGTATTGAATCTGGTAATAATGAGGGCCTGAGAACTTACAACAAACACTACACCGTGGACGATAGCTACAAGGTAGTTACCATCCTCCAGGATTTAGAAATGCCATTTGAGTTTGGTTTCATGATATTGAATCCAGATAGTACCTTTGCTACATTGAAACAAGATATTGCTTTTCTCAAAGAAATAGGAAAAAGTGGACAGGCGATAGTCCATTTTACAAAGATGGTTCCCTATGCCGGAACATCAATAGCCCGCAGGCTGAAAAAAGAAGGAAAGCTTAAAGGAACGATTGATGCACCTGATTATACGTACAAAGACCCCCGCATAGAGCTACTGCAACTATTTTTTACCCAGGCTTTCCATTTCCGAAATTTTGATAACAATGGCCTGGTAGAACGATTGAGGCATGCGAAGTTTGACGCTCTTGTGCTCAGTAAATTCTTTTCCCATACGTACGACACCAACTCCTATGCCAGGGCTATCCAGGATTTAATTCGCGAGAGCAACGAGGTGTGTTTGGAGAAAATGAGCCTGGCAGTGAATTTTATGGAGAGACAAGCTGAAAAGGACATTTTCGACAACTGGCAATTCCTCGACCATTTGGTCCAGGAAGAAAAGGATATGGAACGGCGTATTACCTCATCTCTTGATTCGGTACTAGCTCACTACTCCTAGCACTCGCTTATGTTATACTTGCCAGGTCAAACGGTCTCCTTGGAAAAAGAGCAATTTTAGGTTTCCTGACCAAGGAGGGAAAAGCGTGCTCAAACACAAAAGAGCACAACAAAAATAAATCTGTCCCCTTTGTTCCTTTCCTTCTTGGGCATATGTGGCACACCAAATTTCGCCTCTTTAGAATTCCATGATAATTTTTTTCAGTCTAATATAATCAAGACGCTCAGCGCTTATCATCTTTTTTACGCACCAGGCTGACGGGGAAATAAATAATGCTGGATAAACCACTGGCACTGGGAATAATTCTCGTCATCTTCCGGGTTTCGCTGATAAGCGCCTGATATACTACTCCCTTTGGCACCTCTCCTTTTTCCTGGACAAGCGCAAGGTAACGCAGCGCATACAACCCCAGGATAAAGGCAGCAAGGAAAAGAAAGTCAAGCCCGCGTAGATTGAGAAGATACGCTGTCCACTCACTTTCCGGTACAAGATAACGGAAGGTAAAGGCAAGCTCCATGAATTCCAGCAAATCAGCAAGGATTCCTCCTATAATAGGACCCATTCCCATTGCTACTGAAACGAGAGTATTATTGAGAGCAAGGTACTTTGTTGCTTCTTGTGGAGGTGCCAGTTTAAAGGCAATGTTGAAGGAAGCAATGGAAACACCTGCAAGTGCTACTCCCATGAGTGCATGAATGATGATGAGAAGAGGGAACGTGCCCACATGGATGTCGGGTAGCGTGGTAAAGGGCCAGGCAATGACACAGATCAATAACATTATCCCACCGACTTGCATTACCGATTTATTGGAGAATTTATCGCTCAGAGCACCCCAGATGCGCAAGAATGCCACGTGAAAAAACTGGCTTATAACAGAAAGTACAATCACTGTACTCAAGGATAATCCCAGCCGCTTGAGCATGTAGACGACAAAAAAGGGAATAGCAAGATTGAAAGCGAGTGCCCACGAGACAGTAAATTTTAACATCTTCCTGAAATTGCTATCTTGCAGGGGAACTTTGATTATTTCCCACAGAGAAGTTCCCCTGACTACTTCTCCCATAGGAGGCTCAGGGGTTGCTCTAATCATGAAAACACCGACAATTCCCGAGGCAAAAGCAATAAGAAATAGCATGGAATACACGAAAATACCCTGTTCAGGAAACCTCGTTTGCCATACATCTATGAGCCCACCTGCGGCTAAGGATAGGAGCATTGCTACCGCTAAGCTCAGGGTCATCCTTTTGGAAAAGTACCTGCCTCGTATATCATCGGGTACAAAATCTCTCATCCAGGAAACCCAGGCACAATTAGAAAAAGCACCGGTAGTCGCAGCGATGAAAATACCTACTATGAGAATGGAAAGACCGTGTATCCCGAAAAAGAAGGGTATCAAAGCATAAATGGGTAGCCAGGCACGAGTTAGAAGGGAAAATACAATGGAAATGAGCCGGCGTTTTCTAATTTTCTCCACCACGAGCACGGCTGGAATTTGAAATACATTCCCCAGGAAAGGTCCTGCGGCGATAAGCCCTATTACAACGTTAGATGCTCCTAAAAGTAAGCCAAAGGAGATTACGAAGGCTCCACCGGATAGATTAACCATAACCTGGGAGGCTATCCCATCGTAGAGTACCTTCCTGAGCCCTCTTTTTTGCTCCTCGTAGCTAATATGGTTGTTTGCATTCATGATGACTAAATTGTATTATTGGAACCGAATGTAACTGCCCTCTTTTCTACAGGAGGAAATTGACCATTACTCCATTTAGATAGTTAAATTTTCTCTTCTGTCAAGAATCCTTTTCATTGAAAGGGGAAATTGTAGATGCTGCCAGTTGCAGATTATGCTCTGGTGAGGAGCCTTGCAAAAAAATGATAGAAACCTTAGCAGTTTTGACACCGAAGACATTTAGCAGTATAATAATGATATGATGGAATGACCGTGGAAGAGATAATCACGGTAACATGAGAGCACATACTTAGAAGATGTTGAGAGGATTGAAGTTCAATTTTTACAAGAAAAAGTTAGTATCCAGAAGTTAGAAACTTTTTTCCAGGAAGAGGTTAGAAAGATAAAAATTTGAGCAGGAGAAAAGTTTGAAGTAGGCTAATTTTTCAGAGTACGTGGATAATATAAATTGCAAGAGGAGGGCGAAACGATGACGAATAAGGAAAAAGAAGAAAAATTGAAGAAAATATCTATGACCAGTACCAAAAAGGAGATGTTGACAGCTTACAATGAACTCCTGGAGCAGCTCCAGGAAAAAGAAAAAGTTGAGTTAAAACCAGAAGAAAAAATAGCCGAGAAGAAGAATAAAGTAGCCGTGGAAGTCACTGATTCATTATCTTCCGAGGGCGTAGTAAGAGGAATTGGCAATCTAAAATTAGAAATTGGAAAGATGTTAACCCAACTTTCCGAAAAATTGGAAGAGCAGGTTGCTGAATACCAAAAAGTCAAAGAGGCTATTCAGGTCAAAAAAGCGGAACTTCAGGAAATATACGAGATAGAAAGAGCAGCTCATACTCTAACTGCTTTACTAG
>JACUUP010000166.1 GCA_014859225.1 Candidatus Aerophobota bacterium | reverse complement strand
TTTTAACCTACTGTATCCCGCGCAAAGACACAAAACCTATGGCAAAAGAGCTTATTAAAAAGTTTGGAAGCTTCAGCGGCGTTTTTGATGTTAGTTTGAAAGAACTTGAGGATACTCCCGGGGTTGGCCTCTCATCAGCTGTTCTGATAAAACTGGTAAAAGAGATTTTTTGCGCTTACCTTGCTGAAAGGATGAGGAAAAAAGACCTTCTCTCATCGCCTCAGCTTGCGGTAGATTTTGCCCGGGTGAAATTGGCAGGCCTTTCCCATGAGGCATTTATGGTCATCTACCTTACCACCAAAAATGAGGTAATTGAGTGTGAAATAATCCACGAAGGGACGGTTGACAGAGCCATAATTTATCCAAGACGCGTTGTGGAATCGGCCCTTATTCACCATGCATCAGGAGTGCTTCTTGTTCACAACCATCCAAGTGGACATCCAGACCCATCAGATGAGGATAAAAAAATCACCCGCACAATCTCCCAGGCAGCACAAACGGTAGACATTAAGGTAATAGACCATATTATCGTAGGAAAAGGGGGCTATTGTAGCTTTGTTGAAAAAAATCTTATATAATTATATAATCTAATAATTATACTGAACACGAAAAGGAGAAAACCATGGAAATCCCCTTAGTTGACCTCAAAGAACAATTCAAACTCATTCAAAAAGAGGTGGAAGAGGCTGTAGCAGATGTTTTAAAAAGTGGAATTTATATACTTGGACCCAATGTAGAGGCACTGGAAAAAGAGGTATCTAGCTATTGCGGCACATCCTATGCAGTAGGAGTAGCATCAGGAACCGATGCTCTGCGTATATCTTTGCTCGCTTCAGGAATTGGGAAAGATGACGAGGTGATAACTACACCTTTCACTTTTATAGCTACCATCCAGGCAATAATGCAGGTAGGAGCAACTCCAGTTTTTGTAGATATAGAGGAGGACACTTTCAATATAGATGTAGATAAAATTGAAAAGGCTATAACTGCAAAAACCAGGGCAATTCTTCCCGTGCATCTTTTCGGGCACACCGTCAATATGCAAAGACTTTTAAGCATAGCAAGAAAATACAATCTATTTGTAATAGAGGATGCTGCACAGTCCTTTGGTAGTGAGTGTAATATAGCTTCAGATACCTTTTCTCCTGAATGGAAAAAAGCGGGCTCAATGGGAGATGCTGGCTGCTTTAGCTTCTTTCCCACCAAAAATTTAGGAGGATTTGGAGATGGAGGGATGGTAATAACTGATAACAGGGAGGTTGCCGAGAAAGCAAAAGCTTTAAGAGTTCACGGAGGAAATTCAAATAGTTACTCCTACGAGATATCGGGTTATAACTCAAGACTGGATGAGTTGCAGGCAATTATCTTAAGGATTAAACTAAAGTATGTGGAAAAATGGACTGAAATGCGAAAAGAAAAGGCTTTTTTGTACAATAAACTGCTCTTTGCAACTCCAGTTAAAATCCCCAATTCCAAACCTTATGCAAGACACAGCTTTTGTGTCTACACCATAAGGATAAGTGCTGCGCTCAGGGATAAACTAAAGGATTTCCTTAAAAGCTATGGAATAAACACAAAAATATACTATCCCATTCCTGCAAATCTTCAAGTAATGTATAGAAATTTAACTTCTGGTAAAGGAAAATATAGTTTACCTGTAGCCAAGAAAGCTTGTCAGGAAGTACTCTCCCTTCCTGTCTATCCCGAACTTGAGGAGGGAAAAATCATTTACATAGCAGAAAAAATTGTAAATTTTTTTAACAGAAAATGCTGACTGAATATCCCCCCTCCAGACTATTGGAGTTGGGGGCAAAAAAACTTGGCATTACTATTGCCCCAGAGAAAATAGAGAAATTCCTCATATATCTGGAGGAGCTGAAACTGTGGAACAGAAAAATCAACTTAACATCACTCAAAAGTGATGAGGAAATACTTATAAAGCACTTTTTGGATTCCTTATCCTGCTCTATCTTATGGAAAAAGACTCCTCACAGACTGATTGACATCGGAACAGGAGCGGGCTTTCCTTCTCTTCCCCTTAAAATACTTTTACCAGAAATAAAATGCACCTTAATTGAGGCAAAAAAGAAAAAAACAGTTTTTTTAGAACATCTGATAAAAAAACTAAACCTTGAAGATATAAGAATAATCAATGCCAGGGCAGAGGATATGGCGAGGGAAGAAGAAAGGGAGAGCTTTGATTTGGCTTTAAGCAGGGCAGTTGCTAAGTTAAATATCTTACTTGAGTATGCTTTAGTTTATGTAAAGCTGGGGGGGTATTTAATTGCTCAAAAAGGCAAAGATGCAAAGGAAATAGAGGAGGCAAAAAATGCCTTATCCATACTGGGTGGACAAATAGTAGAGGTAAAACATATCAATCTTCCCTTTTTAAACGAACACAGGAGCTTAATTTTGATTAAAAAGGTAAAAAGCACTCCTCTTGCTTACCCGCGCCGCACCGGTATTCCTCAAAAAAGACCACTGTAACCATTAACCATAAAATTATGAGTAGCAATGAGCCTTTAATAAAAGATTGCGGCACGCTTTACATCGTGGGAACCCCCATAGGAAACCTGAAGGATGTTAGTTTTAGAGTTTTGCGTACCTTGAAAGAAGTGGATTTAATAGCTGCCGAAGATACACGTCATACCCGAAAACTCCTTTCCCATTACGATATTCACACTCCTCTAACCAGCTTTTACGAGTACAACCAGGAAAAAAAAGCACCATATCTTATAAAAAAAATAAGGGAGGGAGCCAATATCGCTCTTGTAAGCAAGGCAGGAATGCCCGGTATATCTGACCCGGGCTACCACCTTATTAAAAAAGCAGTGGAAGCTGATATACAAATAATCCCAGTTCCCGGCCCCTGCGCACTTGTAGTTGCACTTGTTGCATCAGGTCTTCCTGCTGATAGATTTGTCTTTGAAGGATTTCTGGGTAGAACCAGAAAAGAGCGAATTAATAAACTAAAAACTTTATCAGAGGAAAAAAGAACTATAGTTATCTATGAGTCTCCCCATCGCATTCTCAAGATTCTTCCGGAGATAAAACAGACTCTGGGAGACCGCAGGATAGCTTTAGCCAGAGAGCTAACTAAAAAATTTGAAGAGATTATGCGGGGTAGGGTAAGTGATGTGGAAAAAATATTTGACCAGAAAAAACCCCAAAAACCCCGAGGTGAATTTACTTTAATAATTGAAGGAGCAAAATAATTTCCTATAATTTAAACCGAATAAAGATGAGGAAAACGTTTCAATGAAATCTGTGATGAGGAATAAGAAAAAAATGAGTATAGAGACTAACATCAGGGCTTTACTGAAAGATATACCCGAATATGTTAGCGTAGTTGCTGCGGCAAAAAACAGAGCTCCCCGGGAGATTCAAGAGGCAATAGATGCAG
>JACUUP010000165.1 GCA_014859225.1 Candidatus Aerophobota bacterium | reverse complement strand
TGGCTGTAAAACCACCTGAGGTACTGCCACACAAAATTTTCAAAGCTTTTATTATTGCTGGAAGGCAGGATTAATCCAGCAAAATTGAAAAAATCGCTATGGTACGTTCCTATAATGGGCAGTTTTAGGACCTTTGAGACAATAATGGCGGTTATCCCCATAGGACCGGGGGTGAGAGCATGCAAAGCAGTGAACTCTTTTTGTTCACAGTAGCTCAGAACCTCCAGCAGGGGAGGCACATAAATATGGATTTGCGGGTACAGGGGGAAGGGAAAATGTGCCACCGAGCGAAAAAGCTTACATCCATTCTGAGAAATGCCCTTTTTTGCCACGCAAGATACAATCTCTATTTCTTCTGCTTCAGATAATACATGTTCTCTTTTAGGAAAAAAACACGAGGTGCCATCACTCTCCATAATGTCAGTAAAAACAGCCACTTTCAGAGGTTCTTCCTGGTTAAGGTAGCCAGTTTTAATCTCCTGGGTAAAACTTTTGCCTTTGTTCTGGTAGGCAAAACCAAAAAGGTAAGGAGAAAGAGTGACATAAAAAGCCAGATTTCTATTAAGCTTGCTTAAAACTGTCAAAGCAGAGAGAAAAGGTATCTTTCGGGAAAATTTTTTAATGAAATAAGCAATTAAAAAATTCCGGGGTAAAAAAGGAATACCCCGTCTGCCATTACGGATAAATACTTTCTCCATTATCTTTCCTTTCCGCTCATCATTCACAATTTTATCCAGAAATCCGAGCCACGTTGCCTTTTTCTTCTTTTTCAATTTATCTTTATAAAACTTGTATCCGGTAGCATAGATGCTGTGCCCAATCTTAAAGTACGTTCCACTACTACCTTCAGGTCTACATTTTCCTTCCTTGATAGATTTCAAAAAACTTTCAAGGTCAGGCCCCTCTCCTAACGTGTATGTTTTTGCAATATAAAGGCCTCCATGGTCATCAGAGCCTCCTACCATAGATTTTTTCCAGGAAGTTTTAGATAAAGAAGCTATGTTGTATCTGTTAGCAAGCTCTTCTATTTTCCCTGGTGAAAGGGAAGCTAATATTTTTTCTAAAAGAAGGTTATCCTTTTCTTTTTCTGTTCCATTTCTAACTTCAAAAACATCAAATAAAAGAAGCATTTTCTCCCAGTGTTCTTTTTTTAGCTGTCCATTAACGGATGAAAAAGGATGAGCAACAAAATTGAGAGTCTTCTGAGAGGTGAAATACTTCACGAGTTCATAGATATTAGCTTTGAGCTCTTGTATGTGTTTATGTTCAGTCTGGTTTATATTAAGAGCAATAACATGGATAGGGCAATTATCCTCGGGAAATGTAGCCGTAACCTCCTCACTAATAAAAACATCAGGGAGATGGGCAATCTCTAAAGCTCCATCAATACTGTTATGGTCAGTGATAGTAACAAGATTCATTCCTCTTTTTTTAGCCATTTTATAAACTTCAACAGGAGAAGTGTAGGATTCTGATGGAATAATTGTCTTTAAGATGCCTCCCTCAAGTTCTGAATAATGGGAATGAACATGCAAATCAACCTTATAAAACAAGTTCTTTTCTTCCATCTTTTGCTATATTCTCCTCTCTTTGGAAAAATTTAGGGTGTGATGTAGTATAATAAAATAATTCATTTACCCTTTTTGTCAATAAGCTCAAAAAAAGGGGACACAGAAAAAAGGGGACAGATTTATTTTTTCTTGTATTAATAAAAAAAATAAATCTGTCCCCTTTTTAAGAAAAAATAAATCTGTCCCCTTTTTTTCTTTTTTTTAAGTGGCGGTGTAGCCTCCGTCAATCATAACTGTTGTTCCTGTTATCATGCTGGATATATCAGAGGATAAGAAAGCAACAAGGCAGGCAACATCCTCAGGTTTCCCGAATCTTCCGATAGGAAGCTTTTGCAAAAATTTCTCCCCCTTCTCCCCTGCCCAGACCTTCTCACCCATGGGGGTTAAAATAACCGTAGGAGCTATGGCGTTAACATTGATATTGTGCGGCCCCCACTCCAGGGCTAAAACTTTGGTTATGCCTACGAGACCCGCTTTGCTTGCCATGTAGGTGAGGTGCCCTTCCAATGCCACAACACCTGCCTGAGAGGCAATGTTCACGATTTTTCCGTACCGGTTTTGAATCATATGTCTGCCTACGCGCTGTGCCAGGAAAAATGCTGCCTTAAGATTAACCGCTAAAGTCTTATCCCACTCCTCCTCTGTTACCTTCTCAACAGGGTTAATAATTGCTATCCCTGCATTATTTATTAGAATATCAATCCTTCCCATTTTATCTATAGCGCTCTTCACAATGTCTCCAATAGCTTTCACATCAGTTATATCTGCTACTACAGGATAGCCCATCTGTCCTTCTTTTTCTATCTCCTGGCAGGTTTCCTTCAAACCAGCATCATCAATATCAACCAGTGTAGAATCTGCTCCCAACTTTGCAAACGTTACAGCAGTGCTTTTCCCGATACCCTTTGCCCCACCCGTGATTACTGCTTTTTTACCCTGCAGGGTAAGAATCTCTTCCATCAACGTTCCTCCTTAGAATGTCAAACTGTTTTTCTAAAGGGCAAGATAGCGACCTGGTGAATTACCTGAAATTAATTGGGGAGGTTTTTATATTAATAATTAGGTGCACCAACTATCAGGTAACAATTCGCTTTCCTTCTTCATCGTAAGTTTTAACTTTATCATGCGGGAACTCGACCCACACCTTATCTCCTGCGGATATATCAAAGTAGCTTCCTGAAGCTTTTATTTCATTTTGCTTATTTTTTGATTTCAGATACAAAACTCTTACCCCCCGTCCCCTTTCCTCAATTTCATCACACTTAAAAAGAAACCAGCCCTCTTTTTCTTTTTTACTAATACCAAGATATTCCGGTCTGATTCCCATCTTGAATTTTTTATGTCGTTCCAGAGATTTCTGCAGGTGTGAAGGAGTGGGCAAAGCAAAATCTCCAAAATTCAATTTGCCCTCTTTGAACTCACCTTCAAGTATGTTCATGCCCGGACTTCCAATAAAATATCCGACAAATAAATCAGCAGGCTCATCGTAAATCATCTCTTTAAAGTCAAATTGAACAACTCTACCATCCTTCATAACCGCTACCCTATCTGATAAGGTTAAAGCTTCTGATTGGTCATGAGTCACATAGATAAATAATTTTTTTTCTTCCTTCTGAATTCTCTTTATTTTTACCCTCAAATTTAGTCTCTTCTCAGGCTCAACGCTTGATAGGGGCTCATCAAGCAGTAAAACTCCTGCTCCCTTAATCAACGCCCGTCCAAGTGCAATTGTTTGAGCATCTGCCGCACCCAATTTATTCGCTTGCTCATTTAAGATCTGCTTTATGTCAAGTAGTTCAGCTATTTGCAGAACTTTTTTTCCCTTCTCCTTCCT
>JACUUP010000164.1 GCA_014859225.1 Candidatus Aerophobota bacterium | reverse complement strand
ACAACGCTCGCCCCCTACGTCTTACCGCGGCTGCTGGCACGTAGTTAGCCGGGGCTTCCTCTGAAGGTACCGTCACCCACCAATAGGCGGGCATCGTCCCTCCCAACAGGGGTTTACGACCCGAAGGCCTTCATCCCCCACGCAGCGTCGCTCCGTCAGGCTTTCGCCCATTGCGGAAGATTCCCTACTGCTGCCTCCCGTAGGAGTCTGGGCCGTGTCTCAGTCCCAGTGTGGCCGGACACCCTCTCAGGCCGGCTACCCGTCATAGCCTTGGTAGGCCATTACCCTACCAACTAGCTGATGGGACGCGGGCTCATCCCTGAGCAGAAGCTAAATGCAACCTTTGGTTATTCTACCTGTGTAGAATGACATTATCCGGTATTAGCACCCCTTTCGAGGTGTTATCCCGGTCCCAAGGGTAGATTACCCACGTGTTACTCACCCGTTCGCCGCTAAGATCAACTCAAATCCAGTTTTGCCCGAGGGCTAACTGAAAAAGAGTCAATCTCCGCTCGACTTGCATGTATAAGGCACGCTGCCAGCGTTCGTTCTGAGCCAGGATCAAACTCTCCATAATAAACAGTTTCTTTGGTTTTTGTTTCTGGAACGCTACCTACTCTACCTTATTTTCAAAGAACACCAACTATTATAGATACTTCCCATCCTCTGTCAAGAGGATACTGGAAATATTTATGCTATCTCTATTCAACCATCTTAACGCAGATATAATTATAATCATCTAACTCTACCTGTCAATACCCTCCCCCTTAGTGTGCAAAATCTTTATCAGGACAGACTTTTAATATTTTATCTTGCGCGAAGGTAAGCCTGCCATCTATCCTGTAACAACTTAATAATTTTATCCTGGAAGGAATCTACCTCGCTATCAGTCAGGGTCTTTTTGGGATGACGAAAGATAAGAGAAAAGGAAATACTTTTGTAACCTTCAGGGATGTTTGGCCCTTGATAAAAATCGAAAAACTCTACCTTTTCTATGTAAGGTGTTTGTTTTAAAACAATCTCTTTGATCTCATCAGCACAGACCTCCTCTCTAACCACAAAAGATAAGTCTCTTTTGACAGCGGGAAATCTGGGAAGCGGGTGATATTTTGTTTTTCCCTTAGACAAAGATGTTATCAAATCCAGATTTAACTCAAAAAGATATGTTTGAGAGGGAAGTTTAAAATCCTGGCAAATTTCAAAATAAAGCTTTCCAAAAAAACCTATGACATCTTCCCCCTTTTTTATACAAGCAGCCTCTCCCTTATAAAAATAAGGATAGGAGCAGGGACAAAATTTTACCTCTCCCACCCTCAGCTCATCAAAGATAACCTCAACTATCCCTTTTAACCTATAAAAATCAAACCCATTTTCCACTGTTACACCACATAAACAAGAGGTCTCTTTACATTCTCCATTATTTTTCGCAAATATTTTCCCCATCTCCATTAATCTTAAATTTTCGGATTCCTGATTGTAATTAAAAGAAGCTACATCAACAAGCTGATGAAAAAGATGAGGCCTTAGAAATTTTTGCTGGATGGATAGAGGATTACGCACACTTAAGAGATTATCTAATGACTCCCGAAAAGCTTTCAAAAGTCTTTCCCCTATTAGAGGATTTGTTATCACCTCATAGAAACCAGACCCTTTTAAAACTCCTCTTAACAATTTTTTTACACTCTCTCCACTTTCATCTTTTCCTCCACCGCCTCCCGGCTGAGGCAGACTAATTCCTATTTTATTATATCCATGTATCCGGGCTATTTCCTCCACAAGGTCAATTTCCCTTTCAATATCATGACGGAAACCTGGGACATAGACTATCCATTTACCCATATTTTTTGTGTTCTCTTTGTCTTTTTTAACTTCAAAACCCAGATTCTTCAGTATTTTCTCTGAGGTAAAGGAAGGTATCCTGAGACCGGTTATGCGATTAACTTTTGAAGGGCGAAAATAAACTTCTTTTTTCTTTACAGGGGGCTTGCCTGCCCCAAGAGAAGGCTCTACTATCTTTCCACCAGCTACCTTTTGAATAAGCACAGAGGCTCTATCCATAGCTTTTTCTACCATTGCAGCATCCACCCCCCTTTCAAATCTTGAAGAAGCCTCGCTGCTTAAATCAAGCTTCCTTGAAGTTCTGCTAACGGAGATGGGGCTAAAATATGCAGCTTCAAGGAGAATGTCCTCTGTAGCCTCTGTAACTTCGGTTTCCCTGCCTCCCATTATCCCAGCAATAGCAATAGGTTCTTCGGCATTAGCAATAACAAGCATATCCTCACTTAATTTCCTCTCTTTATCATCCAGTGTAACAAGAGCCTCTCCCTGCTTTGCCCTCCTTACTATAATTTGGGGGCCGGCAAGAGTTTCAAGGTCAAAGGGGTGCAGGGGTTGGCCTAATTCCCACATCACATAATTTGTCACATCAACCACATTATTTACAGGTTTTGCACCAGATAAAAGAATCTTCCATCTAAGCCACAGAGGCGAGGGAGCAATTTTTATACCTCTTATTATTCTTGCCGCATAAAAAGGACAAAGCTCAGGAGCCTCTATTTTTATGGGAAGCACATCATCTTCAAAGATAATCTGCTCATCTTTGAAGTGAAAGTCAGGTAAACGAACTTTCTTCCCAGCAATAGCAGCGATTTCTCTTGCTATTCCTAAAATTGAAAGACAATCTCCTCTGTTTGAGGTTAGCTCAATATCAAAAATAGTATCTTCAAGCCCAAGAGCGCGATAAAACCTCTCACCTAACTGAAGCTCAGAGGAAAATATCATAACACCAGAGTGGTCCTCTCCCAATCCGAGTTCTCGCTCAGAACAGATCATTCCGGGTGAGCTTATACCACGTATATTAACCTTTTTTACTCTAATACCTCCTGGAAGCTGGGCTCCTTCAACAGCAACTGCTACATACCTTCCCTCCTCTACATTGGGAGCTCCGCAGACAAGGGAAATTTTGTCTTTTCCGGTATCCACTTCAACGATCTTTAATTTATCTGCATTGGGATGTTTTTTTACAGTTAAAATTTTTCCCACTACCACTCCTTTTTCCTCTCCTGCAGTTTGTATTTCTTTTACCTCAAGACCTACATTGGTTAGCCTCTCAGCAAGCTCATCAGGAGTATAGGGAAAATCCACCATTCTTCTTAGCTCGTTATAGGAAGCCCGCATTTATTTATCCACCTTGTTTATTATCTTTTTAATGAGTTTGCCTATTTATTTTATACAGCCTCCCCTTCATGTCAAATAAGTTTTGCTCTCAAGTTGACAGGAAAAAGTTGTTAGATAGAATTTTACAGGGAGGATTCAGTTGCGAGAAAAATGCGGGGTATTTGGTGTATATAACCATCCACAGGCAGCAAAGCTAACCTACCTTGGCCTCTACGCCCTCCAGCACAGAGG